>NZ_JBFAAX010000145.1:0-12834 GCF_040639995.1 Actinosynnema sp. NPDC023658
GGCTCGTCGACGCTGAGCCGCCCGTCGACCAGCTCACCGCCGCGCTGCTCGAAGATCGTGGCGTAGGCCGCCGAGTACTTCCGGTAGACGACGAGCACGTCGTCGCCCACCGCGGTGACCACGTCGGCCCGGAAGTCGTCGCGCAGCCGCCGCATGGTGTTCACCGCGTTGCGCCGCTTCAGGCTGTGCAGGTAGGGCCGGAACGTGACGTTCAGCCCGCCCACCACGGCCGCCGCGAGCAGCAGCACCTTGCCCAGCACCGTCTCCGACGAGGTGAAACCCACCGCGAGCACGGCGGGGACCAGGATCAGCACCACGGTGTAGAACAGCCCCGTGGTGCGGTGCACGACCCGCCACATCGACAACCGCCGGCAGTCGTGCAGCATGCGGGCGTCGAGTTCCCGCACGAGTTCCTCGACATCGGTTAAGACCACATCAGCCACAGACCGTCACGGTACTCACCCGGGTGGTCACGCGGGGCGAACTTCGCCCCTCAGCACGGATTCCACGTCGTAGCGCGCGGGCTGGTCGAGCTGGTCGTAGCGGCACGACGCGGGTTCGCGGTCGGGCCGCCACCGCCGGAACTGGCCGTTGTGGCGCAGCCGCACCGGCGCCGCGCCCTCGGTCTGCGTGTACGCGATCTCCAGCACCCGTTCCGGCCGCAACGGCACCCAGTCGGCGTGCTTGCCGCGCCACCGGTTGACCTCGCCGGGCAGGCGGCGGCCGTCCGGCTCCACCAGCCACGGGTGCTCGCCGGTGGTGATGAGGTCCTTGAACTCCTCGGCCAGCGCACGCCGTTCGTCCGCCTTGAACGACCCCACCACGCCGACGTGGTGCAGGACGCCGGCGTCGTCGTGCAGGCCGAGCAGCAGCGAGCCGACCGCCGTGCCCGGGTCGGTGTCCTTGTGCCAGCGCAGCCCGGCCACCACGCACTCGGCGGTGCGGGCGTGCTTGACCTTGATCATGCTGCGCTTGCCCGGCGTGTACTCGCCCGCGGCGGGCTTGCCGATGACGCCGTCCAGGCCCGCGCCCTCGAACAGCTCGAACCACTGCATCGCCAGGTCGCCGTCGGTGGTGGCGGGGGTGAGGTAGAGGCCGTCGCCGGGCGTGATCAGGCCCTCCAACGTCGACCGCCGACGCGTGCACGGCTGCTCCAGCAGCACCTCGTCGCCCAGCGCCAGCACGTCGAACGCCACGAAGCTGGCCGGCGTCTGCTCCGCCAGCAGCCGCACGCGGCTCGCCGCCGGGTGGATGCGCTCGGACAACGCGTCGAAGTCCAGCTTGTCGTCCTTCGCGACGACCAGCTCGCCGTCGACCACGACCCGCGGCGGCAGGGTGCGCAGCAGCGCGGCCTCGGCCTCCGGGAAGTACCGGTTGAGCGGCTTGCCGCTGCGGGACTGGAGGAGCAGCTCGTCGCCGTCGCGGAACACCAGGCAGCGGTAGCCGTCCCACTTCGGCTCGAACACCAGGTCCGCGCCGGTCGGGATCTTGTCCACGGCGTTGGCCAGCATCGGCTGCACGGGAGGGGTCAACGGGAGAGCCACCCGGCCATCCTGCCTGGTGGACGCCCTCGGCGCACGTGTTGGCGCTCCCTCTTGGCCAGATCGAGCCGCACCGCCGCGGGCAGCACGTCGCGACGCCGTGTTCGTGGAGGAGCTGTTGGAACCGGCCAGGCACGTCGAGGTGCAGCTGGTCGGCACCACGGTGCTGGGCGACCGGGACTGCTCGTTGCAGTCGCGGCACCAGAAGCTGGTCGAGATCGCGCCCGCGCCCGACCTCTCCCCCGACCTGCGGTCCGCGCTGCACGACGCGGCGGCCACGATCGCGCGGGCCGTCCGGTACACCGGGCTGGGCACGGTCGAGTTCCTGCTCGCGCCGGACGGCCGGTTCGCGTTCCTGGAGGCCAACCCGCGGTTGCAGGTCGAGCACACCGTCACCGAGCAGGTCACCGGCCTGGACCTGGTGCGCGCCCAGCTGCTGCTGGCCACCGAGGTGGAGCCGGACCTGGCGCACACGCCGCGCGGCGCGGCGATGCAGCTGCGGGTGAGCCTGACGTCGACGGGACGGCTGTCGGCGTTCGTGCCGCCGTCCGGGCCGGGCGTGCGGGTGGACACGCACGCGTCCACCGGTTACCGGGCGGGCCTGGACTTCGACCCGCTGCTGGCGAAGGTCGTGGTGCACGCCGACGACCTGGGCACCGCGCTGCGCCGCGCCCGGCGCGCGCTGGACGAGTTCACCGTGGACGGTGCCAGGACCAACATCGGCTTCCTGCGCGGCCTGCTCGACCACCCGGACGTCCTGAGAGGACATACCGGCCTGGTCGACTCGCTGCCCCGCGAGGACACCGGCGCACGCAGCCCCGTGCAGGGCACGGTCGTCGCGATCGAGGCCGGCACGGTCGTCGTGGAAGCGATGAAGATGCAGCACGTCGTGCCGATCGGGGACGCGCGGGTGCTCGTCGAGGTCGGTGACACGGTCGCGGAGGGCGCGTTGCTGGCCGAGGGCGAGGACGCGGACCTGGCGCGCAAGGCGGTCGACGGCAATGCCGTCGAGGTCGACCTGGACGAGGTGCGGCCGGACCTCGCGGAGACGCTGGCGCGGCACGACTTCTCCCGTCCCGAGGCGGAGGCGAAGCGGCACGCCGCCGGCCGCCGCACGGTCCGGGAGAACATCGCGGACCTGTGCGCGGACTTCGTCGAGTACGGCGGGCTGGCCATCGCCGCGCAACGCCGCCGCCGGTCGTTGGACGAGCTGGTCGAGCGCACGCCCGCGGACGGGCTCGTCGCCGGCGTCGGCACGGTCAACGACGGCCAGGTGGTCGCCCTGTCCTACGACTACACGGTGCTGGCGGGCACCCAGGGCATTCGCAACCACGCCAAGAAGGACCGGATGTTCACGTTGGCCGCGCAGCGGCGGCTGCCCGTGGTGCTGTTCGCCGAGGGCGGTGGCGGACGGCCCGGCGACACCGACCACGGCGGGGTGAGCTGGCTGGACTGCATGGCGTTCCACCTGTTCGCCGAGCTGTCCGGGCTGGTGCCGCTGGTGGGCATCGCGTCCGGGCGGTGCTTCGCGGGCAACGCGGTGCTGCTGGGCACGTGCGACGTGGTCATCGCGACCCGTGACGCGACCATCGGCATGGGCGGTCCGGCGATGGTCGAGGGCGGCGGGCTGGGCGTGTTCCGGCCCGAGGAGATCGGCCCGGTCGACGTGCAGGTCCCCAACGGCGTGATCGACGTGCTGGTGACGGACGAGGCCGAGGCCGTCGCGGTGGCCAAGAAGTACCTGTCCTACTTCCAGGGGCCGGTGGAGGACTGGGAGTGCGCCGACCAGCGGCTGCTGCGCCACCTCGTGCCGGAGAACCGGGTCCGCGCCTACGACGTGCGGGCCGTGGTGGAGACCGTCGCGGACACCGGCTCGGTGCTGGAGCTGCGCCGCGAGTTCGGGCGCGGCATCGTCACCGCCCTGGTCCGGGTCGAGGGCAGGCCGCTGGGGCTGATCGCGAACGACCCCGGTCACCTCGGCGGCGCGATCGACGCCGACTCCGCGGACAAGGCCGCGCGGTTCCTCCAGCTGTGCGACGCGTTCGACCTGCCGGTGGTGTCGTTGTGCGACACGCCGGGCTTCATGGTCGGGCCGGACGCCGAGCGGACCGCGACCGTGCGGCACCTGACCCGGATGCTCGTGACCGGCGCGAACCTCGACGTGCCGTTCGGGTTCGTGGCGCTGCGCAAGGCCTACGGGCTGGGCGCGCAGGCGATGGCGGCGGGCAGCCTCAAGGTGCCGCTGTTCGCCGTGGCGTGGCCCAGCGGCGAGTTCGGCCCGATGGGCCTGGAGGGCGCGGTGCGGCTCGGGTACCGGCGCGAGCTGGACGCCGTGGACGACCCGGCGCAGCGCAAGGAGATGTTCGAGGCGATGGTCTCGGCCGCCTACGAGCACGGCAAGGCGCTGAACGTGGCCTCCGCGTACGAGATCGACGACGTGATCGACCCGGCGGACACCCGGCGCTGGATCACCACCCTGCTCACCGGTCCCGCCCCCGGCCGTGCCGGGACCGGCAAGAAACGCCCGTTCGTGGACACCTGGTGAAGGGGAACAACATGGTCACGACCGCTCCGCCCGAGCGGCGCACGCTGCGCAAGCTCATGGCCGCCGGTCTCGTCGGCTCGTCGCTCGAGTGGTACGACTTCTTCATCTACGCGACCGCCGCGGCGCTGGTGTTCCCGAAGCTGTTCTTCCCCGAGGCGTCACCGCTGGTCGGGCTGCTGCTGTCGTTCAGCACGTTCTGGGCCGGGTTCGTCGCCCGACCGGTCGGCGGCCTGGTGTTCGGGCACGTCGGTGACCGGTTCGGCCGCAAGCCCGCGCTGGTCACGTGCCTGGCGGTGATGGCGGCGGCGACGTTCCTGATCGGTCTGCTGCCGACCAGCGCGACGGTGGGCGTCCTGGCGCCGGTGCTGCTCGTGCTGCTGCGGTTCCTCCAGGGCATCGCGGTCGGTGGGCAGTGGGGCGGGGTCGTGCTGCTGCTGACCGAGACCGCCGGGCCGGGGCGGCGCGGGTTCGCCGGGACGTTCGGGCAGGCGGGCGTGCCGCTGGGCGTGATCCTGGGCAACGTGGCGTTCCTGCTGGTGGGAGCGCTGGTGCCGGCCGCGTCGTTCGTCACGTGGGGGTGGCGGGTGCCGTTCCTGGCGAGCGCCCTGCTGTTCCCCGTGGTGCTGTTCATCCAGCTGAAGGTGGAGGACAGCCCGGTGTTCCGGGAGATCAAGGCGCGTCGGCCGGAGGGTCCTCCTCCGACGCCGTTGCGGGAGGTGCTGCGGACGCACCGCAAGCCGGTGCTGCTGGGCGCGGGGCTGATGTTCGCGTCGAACGCGGTGTTCTACGTGTCGATCGCGGGTGTCCTCGACTACACGACGCGCGAGCTGGGGTTGGCGCGCAACTCCGTGCTGGTCGTGACGCTGCTGTCGTCGCTGCTCAGCGTGCCGGTGATCCTGCTGGCCGGGAGGTGGTCGGACCGGCACGGCAGGCGTCCGCTGATCGTGGCGGGGTCGGTGGCCATGATCGTCTGGGCGTTCCCCTACTTCTGGCTCGTCGACACCGCGTCACTGGGGCTGATCTTCGTGGCGCTGGCCGTGTCCGGGGTCGGGTCGAGCCTGGTCTACGGGCCGGTCGCGGCCTACCTGGCCGAGCTGTTCGAGCCGCAGGTGCGCTACTCGGGGGCGTCGCTGGCATACCAGTTGGCGTCGATCCTGGTCAGCGGCGGCACGCCGGTCATCATGACGGCGTTGCTGGCGGCCACCGGCACGACGCTGTCGGTGTCCGCGTTCCTGCTGGTCATGGGCGTGGTGACGCTGGCGTCGGTCCTCGGTCTGCGGGAGACCCACCGGTCCTGAGTTGGGACGAACAGCCGATCGATATTCCAAGTGGCCCGGACTACGTTCGGATCGTGTGATCGCGCACGGCCCGGAAGGAGACCGAGCATCATTCGTCCACGGGGTAGCGAGAGCGGCAACGACTGCTGACGGGGAGGGTGTGCTCACGGGAGCACACCCTTCCGCTTGACCTCGATGCGCATGCCGATGTCCTTGTGCAGCGGAACCGCGGACGACTCGACACCGAACAGCGGGTGACCGCTCCCGTCCACGGCCCGGACCAGCTCGAAGCCGTCGTCACCCGCGGTGAAGCCCAACGGCTCGACGTAGGCGTCCAGCCCTTGCGGGAGCGCGACCAGGTAACGAACGTGCTCGACCGGCGTGCGGAACCTGAGGACGAAGTCGTCCGGGCTGCGGTCGCGCATCAGCGGCACGCACATGCCCGGCCAATCGCACTCCACCACGACGCCGAACGAGCTGCCCCGCGGCACCGCCGAGCGGAAGTGGACGATCAGCACGAACCTGCCCTCGGTGGTCCAAGCGGACGTGGTGGACATCTTCGGTCCCGGCACGCCCTCCGCCAGCAGCCTCCGCGCCACCACCGCGACCCTGCGCCGGTACTTGGCGGGCTGTGGCCACCCGCAGCCGTGCACGAGCCGAACGGCCCACAAGTCGTCCGTGACCACCTGCGCCCGGATGGTGAGCCGTCTGCGGGTGTCGCCGTTGGGGGCGACGGTCAGGGACTCGTCCCAGTCGAAGACCCGGTACTCCAGCGGTTCCCCGTCCGAGGCCAGCTTGGTGTAGCGGGAGACGAGTTGCTGGTGGACCTCCAGTCGATGAAGGGTCGCCCTGCGGTCGGACAGCAGCACCAACCCCGCGGAGAGCAGCACGAGGAGCGCCGCGACCAGGGCCCCGGCCTTCACGGCGGTGTTGCCCAGCAACGCCCCGAGGAGCACGGCGAACGACAGGATGCCGAGGACGGCCTTCACGATCGCGGGGCTGCCCTCGTCGGCCAGCAGGTCGTCCAACCATGCGATGAACCGAGTGAGCATCCCGCCTCCTGGGAAGACTCGGCCACGTTCGAGTACTGAAGCGTAACCGAACGTAGTCGTACCGAAGGGCGCACTTCGACGGGAAAGCCCCAGGATTCGTCCGCCGGCCGGAGCGGGAGGCGGTCCAGGCGGCCGATCCGGCACCCCAGGAGTGAACTGTCAACCGGGTGACGTGCGGAACGTTGCGCGCTTGCCGTACGTTGCCGTGCCGTGACCACTCTCCTGGGACGGTTCAAGCAGCGGCTGCGTCGGTTCGCGCAGAAGCCCGGCTCCGCCGACCTCACGCCGTACCGCAAGCTGCTCGACGAGGTGAACGAGCAGGCGGAACGCGTGAAGAAGCTCAGCGACGAGGAACTGACCGCTGCGGCGGCCGCGTTGCGCGACAGGGACGACTTCGGCCGTCCCGAGCTGGTGGAGGTGTGCGCGCTCGGCCGCGAGGCCGCCGACCGCGCGCTCGGCCTGCGCCCGTTCGACGTGCAGATCCTCGGCGCGCTGGGTCTCCTGGAGGGCCACGTGGTCGAGATGGCCACCGGTGAGGGCAAGACGCTCTCCGGCGCCATCGCCGCGGCCGGTTTCGCGCTGCGCGGCGACCAGGTGCACGTGGTCTCGGTCAACGACTACCTCGCCCAGCGCGACGCGGAGTGGATGGGCCCGCTCTACGAGCTGATGGGCGTGAACGTCGGCTGGATCAACCAGAGCTCCAAGCCCGAGGAGCGCCGCGCCGCCTACCAGTCCGAGGTCATGTACGCCTCGGTCTCGGAGATCGGCTTCGACGTGCTGCGCGACCGGCTGGCGACGGACGAGGGCGACATCATCGTGCCCCAGCCGCGCGTCGCCCTCGTCGACGAGGCGGACTCGGTCCTGGTGGACGAGGCCCGCGTGCCGCTGGTCCTGGCGGGCTCCACGGCGGGCCCCGCGGTCGACCCGGCGCTGGCCGACCTGGTCAAGCGGCTGCGCCGCGACCTGCACTTCGAGATCGACGACGAAGAGCGCAACGTCTACCTCACCGGCGCGGGCAGCGAGCTGGTCGAGCGGTCGCTCGGCGGCATCGACCTGTACTCCGACGAGCACGTGTCGACCACGCTGAGCAAGGTCAACGTGGCGCTGCACGCGCAGGTCCTGCTGCACCGCGACGTGGACTACATCGTCCGCGACGGCAAGGTGCACCTGATCAACGACACCCGCGGCCGGATCGCGAAGCTCCAGCGCTGGCCCGACGGCCTCCAGGCCGCGGTCGAGGCCAAGGAGAACGTGGCCACCACGGACGCGGGCGAAGTGCTGGACTCCATCACCGTCCAGGCGCTGCTCAGCCGCTACCCCGAGGTGTGCGGCATGACCGGCACGGCGGTGGCCGTGGCCGAGCAGCTGCGCGACTTCTACCAGCTGGAAGTGCTGGTCATCCCGCCGAACGTGGAGACGATCCGGGAGGACGAGGCGCCCCGGCTGTACGCGACGCTGGAGCAGAAGGAAGCCGCGGTCGTCGCCGAGATCAAGAAGATCCACGAGACGGGCCGCCCGATCCTGGTCGGCACGCTCGACGTGGCCGAGTCGGAGCGGCTGACCCGCAAGCTCGCGGAGGCCGGCCTGGACGACTGCGTCGTGCTGAACGCGAAGAACGACGCCGAGGAAGCGTCGATCATCGCGGACGCGGGCTCGTTCCAGCGGGTCACCGTGTCGACGCAGATGGCGGGCCGCGGCACGGACATCCGGCTCGGCGGGCACGACTCGACCGACCGGGAGCGCATCGCGGAGCTCGGCGGCCTCTACGTGATCGGCACCGGCCGCCACTCCAGCAGCCGGCTGGACGACCAGCTGCGCGGTCGCGCGGGCCGCCAGGGCGACCCCGGCGGGTCGGTGTTCTTCTCCTCGTTGCAGGACGACCTGGTCGCGCAGTACGTGCCCGACCACGACGAGCCGGCCGAGGTGGACGAGGACGGCCGCATCACCGACGCGGGCACGCTGCACACGGTGGAGCACGCGCAGCGCGTCGCGGAGGGCGTGCACCTGGAGATCCACCGCAACACGTGGCGGTACAACAAGCTGATCGAGCACCAGCGCCAGCTGCTGCTGGAGTACCGGGACAAGCTGCTGCGCACCGACCTGGCCTGGGAGGAGCTGTCCGAGCGCAAGCCGGACAAGGCGCACGAGCTGAAGGACCTGGACGAGGCGGTCAAGGTCAAGGCGGCCAGGCTGATCGCGCTGCACCACCTCGACCAGCGGTGGAGCGACCACCTGACGTTCCTGACCGACCTGCGGGAGGGCATCCACCTGCGGGCGCTGGCGCGGCAGAACCCGCTGGACGAGTTCCACCGGGAGGCCATCCCGGCCTACCACAAGATCATCGCGGACGCGTGGGACGAGGCGGAGGAGACCTTCGCCAAGGTGCAGATCGACGCCGACGGCGCGCACCTGGCCGAGGCGGGCGTGCAGCGCCCGAACACCACCTGGACCTACCTGGTCAACGACAACCCGTTCTCCTCCGGCCTGGAGGAGACGTTCAAGGGGCTCGTCAAGCTGGTGCGGCGCCGTTAGGCCGGCGCCCCTGCTGCTGCGGTGACCCGTGCGCGGGCTGGGAGACGAGGCCCAGCCCGCGCCGGCGTCAACGAACGGGTGCGGTGACCTTCGTGCCCTCGACGGGCTCGGCCTGCCTCGGCAGCGCGGCCGATCTCGGGATCCGCTGCGCCACCGCCTGCTCGGTGAGCGCCCGGATCTCCGCCAGGATGTCCAGGTGCTGCTGGGACGGTGGGGGACCGACGAGGTTCGAGTGGTCGAACGCGGTGCGTTCGGCACGGTGGGCCAGGTTCTGGATGCGCCGGATCAGGTCCCACTCCTGGTCTGTGCGCGTAGAGCGCCGTTGCTCAGTCACCCCGGAAGCAGACACCTCACGCCGGGTGAACGTAAATCACCTGGCAGTGCGAACTTCGCTGGGTCAACTCAGCTACCCCTGGCCGGGCGCTCGAAACGCGCCGATCGTGTAACCGCTGGTGACACCGCCGAGCGAGGGACCACGGCGAGCATGCGGGGACGTCCAGGACACGGCCGTTCGAGCGGCCGTGGCGTCCGAACGCGTCGCCATTAACCTCCGATCGGCGTCGCCCGTAATGGTGAAAACGCCGCTGACCGACCACGGTGACGCGCTGTCGAGGCAACCCCCTGCCTGAGCGTCACCTGGTGGTGTGCCAGCGATAGCTCCGCGCACCACATCCGCCCCGCCGGCCATGGCGGGAAGCCCCATTACGCGGTGCGGCGGGCCGTCTTACCGTGCCTCGGGTGAACATCGCCGTTCCGCTCATCGCAGCGCTCCTCGCGACGACGGCGCAGGCCGTCCCCGCGTCCGCCCAAGGGTGCGGACCCCTGCGCGTTCCCGGTGCCGAGCACCAGGAGCTCACCCGGCTAGTCGACCTGTCCACCGCCGGAGGCCGCACCGATCCCGCCGACTGGGCGGGCCTCACGCCGGCCGGTCTGCCCGCGCCGACCCCCGTGGCGGGCACCCAGGTGGACGGCTACTTCCCCGACTCCTCCACCGGCAACACCAACCACGGCTGGGCGCACGACTCGCAGTTCGTGATCCGGCTGCCGGAGCGCTGGAACGGCGGCCTCGTCGTGACCGGCTCCCCCGGCGTGCGCGAGCAGTACGCCAACGACCGCGCGATCAGCGACTTCGTGCTGGCCCGCGGGTACGCGTTCGCGTCGACCGACAAGGGCAACACGGGCGTGGCCTTCCACCGGGACGGCTCGCGGCCGGGTGACGCGATCGCGGAGTGGAACCACCGGGTCACGCAGCTGACCCGCGCGGCGAAGGCCGTGGTGGCGCAGCGGTACTGCCGCCCGCCGTCGCGGACCCTGGCCACCGGCCTGTCCAACGGCGGTTACCTGGTGCGGTGGCAGCTGGAGAACCGGCCCGAGCTGTACGACGGCGGCGTCGACTGGGAGGGCACGCTGTGGACCGCGGCGGGCCCGAACCTGCTGACGTTCCTGCCTCCCGCGCTGACCGGCTACGCGACCGGGGACGAGTCGGCGGTCGTGGCGGCCGGGTTCCCGGCCGAGTCGAAGTTCCTGTGGCCGTACCACTACCAGTACTACTGGGACCTGACCCAGCGGATCTACCGCGAGGAGCTGGACCCGGAGTGGGACGGTGACGCGGAGGCGGGCACGCCGTTCTGCGCGCCCGGCACGCCGCTGTGCGACGCGGACTACGACTACGCGGCACGACCCCGGGCGCAGCGGGCGGTGGAGCGGATCGCGTTGACGGGGCGGATCGGCAAGCCGCTGCTCACGCTGCACGGGACGTTGGACGTGCTGCTGCCCATCTCCCGCGACTCCGACGTGTACGCGGACATGGTGCGCCACGCGGGCCGGAGCGCGCTGTTCCGCTACTACCGGATCGAGGGCGGCACGCACGTGGACTCGCTGTTCGACGCGTTCCCGGACCGCCTGCGCCCGCTGACGCCGTGCCACCGGTCGGCGTTCACCGCGCTGGAGGCCTGGCTGTCGGGCACCCGGCCGCCCGCGTCGACGACCGTCCCCCGTCCGGCGACGGTGAACGCCACCGAGTGCGCGCTGTCGTGAACCGGTAGGCCCCGCCGCTCGGTGTTCCGGTAGCCGAGCTGCGGGGCCTTGCGCGGGGCGGGGCAGCTCAGCGGGCCGCCTCGGCGGTCAGTGCGGCGGCAGGTCCCCGAGGCGGCCGAACGCCCGCGCCATGCCCACGTGGTCGAGGTAGTCGCGCGACTCGACGATGACGCCGTCGCGCACCCGGCTCACGAAGACGCACGGCACCGAGAACGGGCGGCCCTCCACCGAGCCGACGTAGTGGAACTCGAACACGACCACCTCGGGGTCCGCGGTCTCGCGCACCTCGCCCACCGCCTCGAACCGCTCGGCTCCCCGTGCGCGGGCCGATCCGCCGGCGAAGTGCCGGCGCAGCTCGGCGCGGGTGCGCAGCGGCGCGTCGCCCAGCGGCGACAACGGGTGCCGGACGTCGGTGTGCTCGGCGTACAGGCCGGCCAGGTGGTCCAGCAGGGCCTGCCGGTCCGGCTCGGTGAGGTCCTCGGTGACGAGTCGGCCGACGCCGGCGGCGACGGCTCGGATGACATCGGCTGGTGCGGACGGCATGGTTCCCCCAGGATTCGGAGTCTGGACTCCGGTTACCGTACCGAAGTCCGGACTCCGGATACAGTCCTGTCGACGAGCCCGACTCGGGAGGAGGTCCGGATGCGCCAGGACGCGCGGGAGAACCGGGAGCGGATCCTGGCCGCGGCCGAGGAGGTCTTCGGCGCGCACGGGGCCGCCGGGTCGACCGAGGAGGTGGCGCGGCGGGCCGGGGTCGGGATCGGCACGGTCTTCCGCCACTTCCCGACCAAGGAGGAGTTGATCGAGGCGGCGCTGCTGCGGCACTTCGACCACCTCACCGGACGGGCGCACGCGCTGGCCGCCGACGACCCCGCCGCGGCCTGGCGCACCCTCGTGCGGGCGATGATCGTGAGCGGCGCCACGAAGCTGGCCCTGATCTCGGTCCTGACCGACCGCGGCGGGTTCCCGGACAGCGCCGCCGCCGCGTCGAACCGGCTGAAGGCGGCGGTGAGCGACGTCCTCCGCCGGGGTCAGGACGCCGGCGCGGTGCGCGCTTCCGCCACGGTCGAGGAGGTCTACCTGCTGATCCGCGGCCTGGCCCAGGCGTCCGCGACCATGCCGACCCCGCCCGACACCCTCGACCGGGCCATCGACGTCGTGCTGGCGGGGCTCTCCGAACCGACCGGGTGAGCGTGGGCAACCCCTGACCTGGCCACCGTGCCGATCACGGCAGAGGCGGTGACGCCCTCGACACGCCGCCGGGGTGCGTCAGTCGCCCAGCACCTTCATCAGCTTCAGCGCCAGCTGGACCTCCAGCACCCGTTCCGGCGACTGCCAGTCGTCGCCCAGCAGGCTGGCCACCCGGTCCAGGCGCTGCACCACCGTGTTCACGTGCACGTGCAGCTCCTCCTTGGCCCGGCTGAGGTTCGCGCCGCACGCGAAGTACGCGGTCACGGTCCGGACCAGCTCGGTGCCCCGGCTGGAGTCGTAGTCCAGCAGCGGGCCGAGGGTGGAGCGGACGTAGCCCCCGATGTCGGCCCGGTCGCCCAGCAGGACGCCGACGAAACCCAGGTCCGCCAGCGTGCCGCCGGTGCCCTTGCGGCCCAGTTGCAGCAAGGCCTTCAGGCACCGCACGCCCTCGGCGTGCGCGGCGGCCACCTCTTCCGGACCGTGCGCCGGACCGCCCGAGCCGACGGTCACCGGCAGGCCGACCGCCTTGCCGAGCACCCGGGCCGCGTCCTGCGCCGCGCACGCCGGGTCGGCGCCGGGCAGCACGAGCACCACGTGCTCGCTGTGCACGCCCGCCAGGCCGCGGCACGAGGACGCGAGGTGCGCGGCGGCGGCGAGCA
>NZ_JBFAAX010000146.1:0-3811 GCF_040639995.1 Actinosynnema sp. NPDC023658
ACCCGGCGGGGCGTAACGCGGCGGGGAGGGGGTACACCGCCACCCACGCCGCGGGCGCGCCGGGGGTCCGGTCGGCGGTCGTCGCGACCCGGCGTCCGGTGGTCGGGGCGATCCGCGCGAGCTGAACGGTCGCGGCAGGTGGGGGCCTTCGCGCCGGGGTAACCGGACGGCATGAGCGAGCACGAGGACATCGCCCGACGCCTGCTGGACCAGGCCGGCCGGACGTACGCCGAGCAGGCGGGCATCCGGCTCGCGGACAAGCCCGCGCCGCTGTACCGGCTGCTGGTGCTCAGCGTGCTGCTGTCCACCCGGATCCGGGCGGACATCGCCGTCGCGGCGGCACGCGAACTGGCCGCGGCGGGCTGCACCACCCCTCGCGGCACGCTGGAGACGACGTGGCGGCAGCGCGTGGACGCGCTCGGCCGCGCCCACTACGTCCGCTACGACGAGAGCACGTCGACCGCGCTGGCCGAGGGCGCTCGACTGCTGCTCGACGAGCACCGGGGTGACCTGCGCCGACTCCGCGAGGAAGCCGACGGCGACGTCGCGGTCATCCGCGCGGGGCTCGAACGGACACCACGCCTGGGTCCGGTCGGCTCGGCCATCTTCTGCCGCGAGGCGCAGCGGGTGTGGCCCGAGCTGCGCCCGTTCCTGGACGACAAGGCCTTGGCCGGCGCCCGCCGCGTCGGACTGCCCGACGACCGCCGCGCACTGGCCGGGCTCGTGCCCGCCGACGACCTGGCCCGGCTCGCCGCCGCGCTGGTCCGCGTCGCGCTCGACAAGCACCTCGCCGCCGCCGTGACGACCGGTCCGGCACGGGCTGAAGGGCGTGCACCGGGCGCGGATGACGAATGACGCCGGGTCCGTCACCAGAGCTGGGCACGCACCCCGGGCGAGCATGGCGTGCCCTGCCCACGACCGGCCAGGATGTGCCGATGCGACGACTGCCGCACGGCTACACCAACCACACCGTCGGGGACGGCACCGTGGTCGACAAGACCTATGCCGGCCCCGGCGCGCGGCAGCGGCGGGCACGCGAGCGGCTGGTGCTCACCCGGCTCCGGGGACGGATCCCGGTGCCACCGGTCCACCGCGCCGACGAGCTGACGCTGACGCTGGGGTTCGTCCCCGGCGTCCACGGTCAGGAACTCCTCGACGCGGGCCACGCCGCTGCCGTGCTGAGCGCGTGCGGGGCCGCGCTCCGCCGGATCCACATCGTCCACCTGAACGCCCGCACCGGCGCGGAGGACGGGAGGGTGCTCGTCCACGGCGACTACGGCCCGAACAACGTGCTGCTCGACCCGGCCACCTTCGAGGTCACCGCGGTGCTGGACTGGGAGTTCG
Source organism: Actinosynnema sp. NPDC023658 (assembly GCF_040639995.1). Classification (NCBI taxonomy): domain Bacteria; kingdom Bacillati; phylum Actinomycetota; class Actinomycetes; order Pseudonocardiales; family Pseudonocardiaceae; genus Actinosynnema; species Actinosynnema sp. NPDC023658. The sequence goes on from NZ_JBFAAX010000146.1 coordinate 1,345, forward strand.
CCCACCTGGGCGACCCCGTGGAGGACCTCGCGTGGTGCGAGTGGATCGTCCGGATGCACCACCCCGCCCACGTCGGGCGGCTGGAGAACTTCCACGCCGGCTACGGCAGCCCGGCCCCGCCCTGGCCGGTGAGGAAAGCGGCGATGCTGGCCAGGTGCCGGGCATTGGAGGACTTCACCCAACGGTGGGCACCGGGCGGGGACGGCGTGCGGCACTGGCGACAACGCATCACCACGACCGCGAGCTGGGAGGAGTAGTCCACCGCCCGCCCGCCACCGCCACGCCGACCCCGCACACCACCGCCACGCCGACACCCGCACGCCGCCACCGCCACGCCGACCCCGCGCACCACGGCCGCACCACCGCCACGCCGGCCCGGCGCGGTCAGGAGCGGAACGCGGCTGCGTGCGCCTCCGCCCACTGGTGGAAGGTCCGCGGCGGACGCCCGGTCACCTCCTCCACGGTCGGGTGGACGATCGCCTCGTCCAACGTCCCTCCGCTGTAGAACGAGAAGAACGCGTCGACGTACTCGACGGGCATCGCGGCTTCCATCTCGGCCCTCGCCACGGCGTCCGGCAGGGCCTCGAACCGCAGGTCGCGGCCCAGCACCGCGCCCAGGACCGCCAACCGGCGGGCGGGCAGCAGCGGTTCCGGGCCGCTGAGGTGCAACACCCGACCGGCCAGGCCGTCCAGCAGCGCCCGCGCCGCCACCTCACCGATGTCGCGCGGGTCGACGTTGGCCACCGGCACGTCGCCCCACGCGTCCCGCACCACGTCGCCCTCCGCGAGCTGCGGCAGCCAGCGCAGGGTGTTCGACATGAACGCGCACGGCCGCACGATCGTCCAGTCCAGCCCGGAGGCCCGCACCGCCTCCTCGGACCGGATCATGTACCGCGAGACGGCGTTGTCCGTGTCCGCGGCGGTCACGGAGCTGCCGGACAGCAGCACGACGTGCTTCACCCCGGCCCGCGACGCCCGCTCCAGCACGCCTTCCTCGGCCTGGTAGCCGGGCAGCAGGAACAGGCCCTCGACGCCCGCCAACGCGTCCGCCACCGACTCGACGTCGTTCAGGTCGCCCACCGCGCGCTCGACTCCCGGCGGCACGACCGCGTTCTCGTTGCGCACCAACGCACGCACGTCCGCACTCGCCCGCGACAGCGCACCGACGACCTCGGCGCCGACGTTTCCGGTGGCCCCGGTGACCAGGATCATCGCGGCCCCCGGCGGCAGCGCGCGGCCACCACGACCGCGGTGTCCGACGGGACCGGCTTCGCTCTCGTCACGGCTTCTCCCCCTCGATGGTCCGCGACGCCTTGTGGCGCAGCGGAAGTCTCACCCTTCATAATGCCGCTCGCCGGGCGTCTGGTTGTCACGGATCCCGCGAGCCCGATCGGGGTCCTCCAGCGCAAACGCGACCTCCTGCGTCACCGATCACCCCCGGTGGAGGTGGAGGCGGCCAGGTTGCGGTTCGACAGGAAGCGCAGGTACTCCTCCCGGTCCAGGGGGTTGCCGTCCGTCCTGGCCCTCGTCGGGGCGGGTCCGCGGACGCGGCGGGCCGGTCCCGGCTCGTGCCAGACGCTGCCCTCGCCGCGGGTCAGGCCCGGCAGGGCCGAGGCCAGGTCGTGCAGCGCCCGCGCCGGGACGTCCCCCGGCACGACCCAGCCCGAGCCGGACTCCACCGCCGTGCCGAGGTCCGCGCCGAGCGAGATCAGCAGCCCCGTCACGGCGCTCAACGAGTCGTCCGGCACCTCCACCTCGACCGCGTGACCGGGCTCGTGCACGGCGCTGCCCGCCCGCTCCAACGCCCGCAGCAGCACCACGGGCGTGAGGTGGCGGAAGTCGGCGGCGGAGGTCATCGGCGCCAGGAAGCCGACCCGCGTGACGGTCACCGCGCAGTCGGTCACCTCCCAGCCGTGCAGGCCCTGCCGGAGCGTCGTCGCCACCGCCTCCTCCACCGCGCGGTGGTAGGCCTTCGGGATCAGGCCGCGCTGGGCCTCGCGGGTGACCGTGTTGCCCGTCCCCGGCGGCAGCGGTTCGACGCGCACGCCCAGCGTCTGCCAGAAGTCGTTGCCACCGCGCGGGTCGAACACGTGCACGGCCTCGCCGCGACCCACCGGCCGCTCGAAGTACACCGGCCGGACCTGCTCGAACACCGCCCCGATGCCGAACTCCCGGCGCAGCCGCTCCGCGATCACCTCCCGCTGCACGGCCCCGTAGAGCAGCACCGACGTCGCACCGCCGTCGGCCACCCTGGTCCGGATGAGCGGGTCCTCGTCGGCCAGCCTGGTCAGCGCGGCGTGCAGCTCGGTCGCCCGGCCGGGTTCCTCGGGTCGCACGACCGACTCCAGCACCGGCGGCGCGAAGTGCGGCTCGGGCGGCCCGGACGCCGCGCCCAACCGGTCGCCCACGCGCACCCGCGGCAGACCGCGCAGCTTGCCGATGTCGGCCGCCGCCAGCGGTCCGGGGC
>NZ_JBFAAX010000146.1:3821-12791 GCF_040639995.1 Actinosynnema sp. NPDC023658
ACCCGCTGCCGACCGTGCACCTCCCCGGAGAACAGCCGCAGGTAGGCGACCTTCTCGCCGTTGGCGGCGCGGTCGACGGCGAACACCGTCCCGCGCGGCTCGTCGGACGTGACCGGGCGCGGCGCGAGGTACCGCCGCACCCCGTCGGCCAGCTCCGCGACCCCGGCGCCCGAGATGGCCGAACCGAAGAACACCGGGTGCACCAGCCCGCGGCACGTCTGGTCGCGCAGCGGTCCGGCCAGGTCGTCGGGCACGTCGCCGTCGACGGCCCGCGCCAGCAGCGCGAGGTCGTGGTCGGCCAGCGCTTCGAGCACCTCCGCCGCGAAGTCCGGGTCGGTGAACGGCCGGGCGACGACCCCGGCGTCACGGGTGCCGAGCCGGTCGACCCGCGTCACCGGCACGACGGCGGGCGTGAGCCTGCGCCGGATCTCGGCCACCAGGTCGGCCTGCCGCGCGCCGACCCGGTCGACCTTGTTGACGAAGACCAGCGTGGGCAGGCGCAACCGGCGCAGCGACCTCATCAGCACCCGGGTCTGGGCCTGCACGCCCTCGACCGCCGAGACGACCAGGACTGCGCCGTCCAGCACGGACAGGGCGCGTTCCACCTCCGCGATGAAGTCGGGGTGCCCCGGCGTGTCCACCAGGTTGACCTGGAGGTCGCCCAGCACGGGGTCCCGCAGCGCGAACCACGCCACGGCGGAGCGGATGGTGATGCCGCGACGGCGTTCCAGCTCGCCGCTGTCGGTCTGCGTGTCGCCGCCGTCGACGCTGCCGAGCCGCGGGATGGCCCCGTGGTCGAACAGCAGCCGCTCGGTGAGGCTGGTCTTACCGGCGTCGACGTGCGCGAGCACGCCCAGGTTGAGGGTTCGGGAAGCGATGACGGTCCTCGATGGTGTGGGAAGGGGCAACGGGCCGCACAACACCGTCGAGTCGCCGCATCTCATTCCTCCTCAAGGCCGGAGCGGATCGGAACACCGTAGAGGGCGCACGGCGGTCGTGCCGACCGGTTTTCCGACAACGCCTGGTGGGCGACTTCGCCATACCACGGGTTAACCAGTCGGAAAATCTCCCACTTGGCCGCTGTGCGGTAAGTGGCCGGCCCCTAAGCTGCTGACCGACGACGACCCCTGCCGCATCCCCCGCACCGACCCCGGTGATCCCGGGTCGACGAGGGCTGCCCGTCGAAAGGACAGTTCCCATGCGTACCGGTCGATTCCGCGCCGCCGTCGTGGCCGTCGCCACGGCCCTGCTCACCATCACCGGGGCGACCATGGCCTCGGCCGCGCCCGTCGAGGACGCCGTCTTCCAGCCCGCCGCCGACACGCCGATCACCGCGCTGGTCACGAAGCTGACGCACGCGCAGGCCGCGTCCCGCTTCAGCGCGGCGGGCATCTCGTGGACGTCCAGCGGCGGGTGCAGCGACCGCTACAACTCCACCTGCACGTCGTTCGAGCAGATCAACCTGACCACGGTGCAGGGCGCGGAGACGCTCAAGCGGGCCACCGGCTGCGCGCTGACCATCACCGGCGGCACCGAGACCGGCCACGCCAGCGGCACCTACAGCCACTGGAACGGCTACAAGCTCGACTTCCGCCTCACCACCTGCCTCACCAACTACGTCAAGGGCACCTTCACCTCCATCGGTGGCAGCAAGTGGAAGTCGGCCTCCGGGAACGTGTACTACCTGGAGAGCAACCACTGGGACGTCACCTACTACAACTGCGGCGGCTGCTGACACCGCCGCGGACAACGGGGGGACCGGCGACGGCCGGTCCCCCCGTTCGTATCACGCCCGATCACCCGAAGGCCTTCACCTCCAGCAGGCCCACCGAGTCCGCGCCGCTGGTCAGCACCACCCGCAACCGGGTCGTGCTCACCCCCGTGAACGTCACCCGCTGGTAGGAGTCCACCGCGACCGGGTAACCGCTCGCCCCCGGCACGTCGGCGTAGGCCGAGCCGGTCCAGTACTGGAGCTTCCACGACGCGGGCACGCGCACTCCCCCGTTGTCGTCGAAGAAGTACACCTGCGCGGACCGCACCGACTGCGCCGACGTCCACGTCAGCTCGGCCCACTGCTCACCGGTGTTCGGCCAGGTGCCCCACCGCGGGTTCGCGGTGTCGTTCGACGCGGGCGGGTCGACGCCGTCGTTGATGGCGGCCACCGACTCCCACGGCGAGGTGTAGGACGCCGACGGCGTCGCGGTCGACGCCAGGTTCACCGGCGGGTCCGGGTCCGTGCCGCCGCCCCGGTTGTAGACCTTCACCTCGGTCAACGCGGTCTTGAACCCGGACGCGTGGGTGAGCTGCACCCTGATCCGCTGCGCGGACACCGGGGTGAACCGGACCTGGTTGTAGTTGGCCCTCGGCGTCGACGGCGTCCTCACCTGCGCCGCCGCGGTCACCCAGGAGGAGCCGTTCCAGTACTGGACCGAGTACGACGCGGGCGCGCGGTACCGGTTGCCCGCCCGGTCGTCGCGGAAGTACAGCCGCACCTCGTCGACCGCGCGCTGCTGCCGCAGGTCGAGCTCGTACCAGTCGGAGGCGTTGGGCGAGCCCGAGGTGCCCCACAGCGGTTCGTTGACGGGGAACCCGTCGATCGCCGCGCCGGTCGACGTGCCGGACGCCGTGTACGACGCGGTGGCCGCCGCGCCCTGCGCCAGGTTCGGCGCGGTGGAGGTCAGGTCGACGCCCGCCTTGGCGAACATGTCCACCATGCGCGCGCCGGTGTGCGCCACGTCCTGCGGCGCGCGCAGCCCGCTGACGGTCGCGCTGTAGTTCACCGTGCCCGACCCGGACGGGAACGTCACCTCACCGGTCGCCGGGTTGTAGAGCACCCTGGTGAGCCGGTCGACGGTGAACGCGCGCGTGCCGTTCAGGTACACCGAGTACCCCTGCGGCACGCCGTTGTAGCGGGTGACGCCGTCGGCCGGGTCGTCCCACACCACGCTCAGGTCCATGTTGCGGTAGCGCAGGTTGTTGATCGCGAAGTGCGACCAGCCGATGTCGATCGGGGACAGCTCGACCCGGCTGTCGGTGCGCGGGCGCAGACCGGCCACGTCCTCGACCACGGTCCAGTTGCTGCTGCCGAGGATGTTGTGGTGGATCCAGGAGCGGTAGTCGATGGTGCGGCTGCCCGCGTTCCAGTCCGCCCAGAACTCGTTGGCGTCGGGCCACTGCGTGTTGCCGCCGACGTACTGCGCCCAGGTGTTCCAGTAGAGCAGCTTCTTGTAGTCCTCGGCCGTCATCCACTGGTTCGGGTAGTTGCGCAGCACCGACGAGTACAGCCGGAACTGGACGGTCGAGTTGATGGTGGAGAAGTTGTTCGAACCGGGGTGGCCCGCCGCGGCCGCCTCCGCCTTGTCCCGTTGGTTGGCCGTGTAGAAGGGGAACACCGGGTACTCGGCCGGGTCGGCGAACAGCCGCAGGGCCTGCTTGTACTGGTCGGTGTTCGGCATCAGGCCGACCGAGTACGGGTAGTAGTTGTTGATCTCCTTCCACGGCACGTGCGTGTTCGTGGCCACATGCTTGTGCTCCAGGAGCTGCCGGGACGGGTTCCACAGGGTGGTGACCACGCCGTTGCGGATGCGGTCCGCAAGCGCTTGCATCTCGGTCGCCTTGGCCGTGTTGCCGATCACCGCGTACGCCTGCTGCGCGGCCATCGCGCCGCTCCACACGTACGCCGTCTCGGCCCGGTCCATGTTGCCCGCGCGCCAGTCGAACGACACCGCGTCGGCGTCGTTGCCGGTCATCGCGCCCCAGTCGTACTCGATGACGCCGTTGTTGTTGGTGTCGTAGGTGGCCAACTGGCCCTTGGCGTCACCTTCGGCGTACTTGGCCAGGTTGCCCGCCACGGCCGGCTGGCCGCCGTGGACCTGGTAGCTGCGCCACGCCGCCTCGGAGATGTACTGGGTGTAGGAGTTGGACCAGTTCTCCGGGTCGCCCGGGTTGTCCATGAACCGGCCGCCCTTGGACGACTGGCCGACCGACAGCCACGGCCCGTAGGAGTAGATCGGGTCGCGCAGGTACTTCAGGTCGTCGATGTGCATCGGCTGGGTCAGCGCGATCGCGTTGTTGTAGCCGGTGACGCCCTCGATGGACACCGGGAACTGGTAGTCCTGGCCGGGGATGTCGACGTCGAGGTAGTTGAAGCGCATCAACCACCAGCGGTAGTACACGTTCTTCTTGATCGCCGGGTCCGGCACGTCGATGTAGGGGATGTTGTCGGCCCACCAGCGGTTGTAGTCGCGGACGTGGGTGGCGAACGCGACCGACGGCGTGTGGCCGCGGTAGGCGTTGTACTCGGTCAGCGACTCGGGGATCTCGTCGGTGACGAAGCCCATCACGACCTTGGTGGTGGTCGACTGGCCCGCGTTCAGCGTGACCGAGCGGGTCAGCGCGCCGCTCGCGGCGGCGAACCCGTCACCGGACAGCCTCGGCCGGATGGTGGTGAGGTTGTTCTTCACCTGCCGCGAGCCGGTCAGCTCCGAGCCGCTGACCGTGGTGGCGTACGGCGAGGTGACGCGCAGCGCCAGGGTCGTGGCCGCCGAACCGGTGTTGGTGACGGTCAGGTTGGTGACGGCCACGTTGTTGTGGGTGATGAACTTGGCCACGTCCACCCGCACGCCGGTGCCGGTGTAGACGCCCTTCCAGTGGCTCGGCGCCTGCCACCGGCTCGACACCTGCTCGGTCAGCGACCCCGAGCCGACGGTGATCGCGTAGGCGTTCTGGCTGCTGATGTTGTCCCAGTACGCGGCGTTGCCGCCGAAGCCGATGACCGCGGGGTCGTGGGTGTTCATGAACAGGCCGCGGCCGCGGGTCATCAGCCACGGGCCGGACGGGTCGTTGCCGGGCCGGGCGAGCAGGCGGTCCACCCAGAAGTCGGTGCCGCCGCTCTCGGCGTCGTAGATGGCGCGCATGGTGCTGCCCGTGCTGTACGCGACGGGCGGCGCGGGGATCGCGGGACCGTTGAACGTCGGGTAGCCGATGGTCTGCGCGGCGGAGGCGTGCTCCACCGGCACGAGCAGCGCGGCGAGCACGACGACGGCCGCCAGCCGCCGCGTCACGCCTGGAAGGCTTGCCATTCCAGCACCCCCGTCGAGTAGTCGGGCTTCGCGGTGACGACCAGCCGGAGCCGGGTGGTGTCCACCGCGGTGAACGTGGTCGTGTTGAAGGTGTTGCCGGCGACGCCGCACGCCGACTGGCCCGGCACGTCGACGTACGCGCTGCCGTTCCAGTACTGCACCTTGCAGGACGCGGGCAGGTCGATGCCCTGGTCGTCGTCGAACCAGTAGGTCGCCGTCCTGTCGATCGAACGCGCCGCGGGCCACTGGTACTCGACCCACTGCGTGCCGCGCTCCGGCCAGTTGCCGTAGGCCAGGTTCGCGCGGTCCGCCGAGTTGGCGGGCGTGCCGCCGTTGTTCAGCGCGGCCAGCGACTCCCAGGCCGAGACGTAGGACGTCGACGCGGTCGCGGACGGTGCGAGGTTGGTGCCGGTGCCGGGGTTGCCACCGGGGTTGGGCGGCGGGCCGGACGTGGTCTGGGTGACCTTGCGCATCGTGCCGTCGGCGTTGAAGGTCAGCAGGTCCACCGCGACGGAACGGCGGAAGTTGCCGCCGCCGGGCGCGTTGGCGTTGTGGTAGACGATGTACCACTGCCCGTTGAACTGCACGACGCCCGCGTGGTTGGTGGTCGACGAGACCCGGTCCAGCACGACGCCGCGGTGCGTCCACGGCCCGAGCGGGCCGGTGGCGGTGGCGTAGCGCTGGCAGGCGTAGCTGGAGTCGGTGACGCAGCCGTTGGTGTCGTTGGCCGCGTACACCATGTAGTACAGGCCGTTGCGCTTGAACATCCAGGGCGCTTCCCAGTAGTTCGCCAGGCCTTGCGGCGTGACCACCGCGCCGTCCAGCTCGGTCATGTTCGCCTTGAGCTTCGCGGCGCGCACACCCCAGTAGCCGCCCCAGTAGAGGTAGCTCTGGCCGTCGTCGTCGGTGAACACCGTCGGGTCGATGTTCAGCCCGGACGAGTTGGGCGTGCTGTCGCTGACCAGCGGCCCGCCCCTGGCGTCGCGGAACGGGCCGAGCGGGCTGTCGCCCACCGCGACGCCGATGTCCATCCAGCCCGCGCCGTTGCCGTTGACCGACGTGTACCAGTAGTACTTGCCGTTCTTCGGCTCGACCTCGCTCGCCCACGCGTCCGCGCCCGCCCACGCGAACGTGCCGATGTTCGCCTTCGCGCCGTGGTCGGTCCAGGTGGCGGCGTCGGTCGAGGACAGCACCCGCCACTCCCGCATGACGAAGTTGTTCGTGCCGGCGGGCGCCTCGTCGCGGCCCGCGTAGATGTACATGGTGTTGCCGACGACCAGGGGCGCGGGGTCGGCGGTGTAGTAGGCGGTGACGATCGGGTTGGCCGCGGACGCGGCCGGGGTGACGGCGGCGGAGGCCACGAGCGCGAGTGCCGCGCCCAGCTTCACCGCCCGGTGTCGGGTGCGCATGGGTGGTCCTAACGGTGGGGGACGTGGGCTAGCGGCCGGTCGCGTGCAGGTCGGCCACCTCGGCGGCGGTCAGGGCGCGGCCGTGGACGCGGAAGCCGTCCACCGCGCCGTCCAGGTAGGGGTCGCCGGAGTACTGGGAGCGCCCGATCCAGTTCTGCGTGGTGCTGCCGAGCGCGGACGGGCGCACGGTCAGCGCGGTGTTGCGGGCCACCTCGACCCCGTTGACGTAGAGCACGCCGAGGTTGCCGGTCTGCGTCACGGCGACGTGCGTCCACGCCCCGGCGGGCAGCGGCGACGGCGCGTCGACGTGCTGCTCGGTGCTCGCGCCACCGGTGGTGATCGCGAAGCGGGCGCCGCCCGCCGAGCTGCGCGGGGTGAGGAACAGGCAGGTGGTGGGGCCGGAGCCGAAGTCGAACACGCGCGCCCACGTCGTCACCGACCCGAGCCACACCCAGGTGGCCACGCTGAACGCCGTCGCACCGGCGAGCAGACCGGCGGGCAGCAGCACGTGCTCCCCCGCGCCGCCCAGGTCGACCGCGGAACCGCTGCGGCCGGTGGTCCACCGCGCCCCGCCGGCGAGGGTGGCCGTGCGGCCGTTGCCGGTGGCGTCCGCCGCGACCGAGCCCGCCGCCTCGTCGAACGGGTAGTGCGCGATGAACGGCGGCTGCGCGGGCGTGGCGGTGAGGTTCGAGTAGTCCGTGGCGCGCTGCCCGTGCGCCTGGTAGCACGGCTGCAGCGCCACCTGGCCGGTGCTCGCCGTCGCCGTGTACCGCAACGGCGTCGAGGTGGCGCGCAGGGTCGCGGGCTGGAGCGTGGGCATCGACGTCAGGTTGGTCGTGCCGTACCCGCCCGCCAGCACGATCGGGCCGTGCTTCACCGCCTGCACGGCCGGGTTGTCCGGGGTCGGCTCGCGGGTCAGCGCCATCGGCAGGCTCAGGTCCACCACGTCACCGCTGGACCACGTCCGGTCCAGGCGCGCGTACGTGCCCGGCACGGCCGCGACGTCCTGCACCGCGCCGTTGAGCTTGAGCTGGGCGCCCGCGGCCCAGGACGGGATGCGCACCCGCAGGTCGATCGGGCCGGAACCGGTGATGGTGAGCCGGGTGGAGGGCGACTCGGGGAACCCCGTGTCCTGCCGCACCGAGATGCCCCGGCCGGGCCAGGTGAGGACCGAGGCGATGAACAGGTTGACGTACAGCGTGTTGCCCGACTGGAAGTAGATGCTGTCGCCGTGCTTGGTGTTGGTCTCCATCCCGGTGCCGTGGCAGCAGGTGAAGTCCTGGTAGTCGTTGCTGTAGGTGCGCTGCCCGCCGGGCCGCAGCGGCACGTAGTAACTGTGGTGCCCGTGCTCCGACGCGGGGTCCTGGCCGCCGAGCAGGTGGTTGTACAGCGCCTTCTCGTGGAAGTCGAAGTAGTGCGCCCTCGGGTCGGTGCGGAACAGCTGGCGGGTCAGCTTGAGCATGTTGTAGCTGTTGCAGCACTCGCACGTGCTGTCGGACAGCTCCGACGCGATCCGGCCGGGCGCCTTGAAGTACTCGCCGTTGGAGTTGCCGCCGATGGCGTAGGTGTGCGACCCGACGACGATGTTCCAGAAGTTGCTCGCGATGTCGCGGTACCGGGTCAGGCCGGTGGCGTGGTACTCGCGGATCGCGCCGAGCGCCTTCGGGATCTGGGTGTTGGCGTGGTAGCCGTTGAGCGCGTCGGTGTTCGCGGCCAGCGGGTCGAAGACCTCCGCGTGGTCGAAGTGCTGGGCCGCGGTCAGGTGCGCCGGGTCGCCGGTGACCTGGTACAGGTTGGTCAGCACCTCGTTCATGCCGCCGAACTCGGTCTTCAGCATGTTCTGCCGCTGGGCGAGGGTCAGCCTGCCGTTGCGCCACCCGACCCACGCGGCCATGCGGGTGAGCACGGTCAGCGCCTGCGCGTTGCCCGCCAGCAGGTGCGCGTCCAGCAGGCCCGCCATGATCTTGTGCAGCGTGTAGTAGGGCGCCCAGACCTGCCGGCGGGCCTCCACGCGGTCGATGAAGCTCTCCGGGAACGCGGACAGGTAGCCGGTGTTGAACCCGGCGGCCTGCGCCCGGTCCTGGCAAGCGGCCAGCTGCGCGACCAGGTAGTCGGCCTTGGTGCGGAACGCGGTGTCGCCGGTGCTCCCGTAGGCCTGGGCGAGCGCGGACAGCACGTGACCGGTGGAGTGCCCGCGCAGCTCGGTGGTGGGCGACTCCCACCCGCCGCACGGCGTGGCCGAGGACGGCAGGCCGACGTTGAGCCGGAACGTGTGCAGCAGCCGGTCCGCGTCGAGGAACTTCAGGTACGAGTGGGTGCGCGCGGTGTTGGACTGGAACGGGCCGGCCAGCAGCGCCACCGCGCCGAGCGGGAACGGGTTCGCCGACACACCGGTGTCCGGCCTGGCGGCGGCGTGGGCGACGGGCGTCGTGGACAGGGCGGGCAGGGCGGTGGCCGTGGCGATCACCGCGCCCGCGCGC
>NZ_JBFAAX010000147.1:0-6377 GCF_040639995.1 Actinosynnema sp. NPDC023658
CACCAACCACAGCCCCCGGGGGGCCACCCCCCCCACCCCGCCGCCCCCCCCCCCGGCGGACCCCCGCCGCACGGGCTTGCTCGGCAGCAGCGCCAGCGAGAAGTACGGCACGTCCTCGGCGTCCACTTCGGACAGCGGGGCGGTCCGCTGCCCGCCCGTCGTCGCCCGCTCCACGTACCAGGCCTCGTCCAGCCGGCCCGCCCGCGCCAGCGCCTCGCGCACCTGCGGGAACGTCCGGCCGAGCTTCATGATCGCCACCGGGTCGCCGCCGGACAGGTGCTCCACCAGCGCGTCCGCGGACAACGTCCCCGGCAGCACGGTCAGCACCTCGTCGCGCTCCACCAGCGGCCGGCCGATCACCGCCGCGCCGGCGCTCACCGACGTCACGCCGGGCACGACCTCGGCCTCGTACCGGTGCGCGAGCCGCTTGTGCAGGTGCATGTACGAGCCGTAGAAGAACGGGTCGCCCGCCGCCAGCACCACGACCGTCCGCCCGGCGTCCAGGTGCGCGGCCAACCGCTCGGCGCACTCCTCGTAGAACGCGTCGATCTCGCCCTGGTAGTCGTCGGAGTCCTCGGTCGTGACGGGGTAGACGAGCTGCTCCTCGACCTGCCCGTCGCGCAGGTAGGGCGCCGCGATCCGCCGTGCGACGCTGCGACCGTGGCGCGCGCTGTGGTAGACGACCACGTCCGCTTCGGTGATCAGCCGCGCCGCCTTGACGGTCACCAGCTCCGGGTCCCCCGGACCGACACCGACCCCGTACAGCTTGCCCGTCATTCTTCCTCGCTCGCGATCGCGTTGATCGCCGCCGCCGTCATGGCGCTGCCGCCCCGACGACCGCGCACGACCAGGTGCTCCACCCCGAGGCCGTTCTCCGCCAGGGCGTCCTTCGACTCGGCCGCGCCGATGAACCCGACCGGCACGCCCAGCACGGCGGCCGGCCGCGGCGCACCCGCCGCGATCATGTCCAGCAGGTGGAACAACGCGGTCGGCGCGTTGCCGATGGCCACCACCGCGCCCTCCAGCCGGTCGCCCCACAGCTCCAGGGCCGCCGCGCTGCGCGTGGTGCCCAGCTCGGCCGCCAACCCCGGCACCCTCGGGTCGCCCAACGTGCAGACCACGTCGTTGTCCGCCGGCAGCCTGCGCCGCGTGACGCCCGCCGCGACCATCTGCGCGTCGCACAGGATCGGCGCACCGGCCAGCAACGCCGCCCGCGCGTCGCGCACGACGTGCGGCGAGAAGTCGACGTCGGAGACCAGGTCGACCATCCCGCAGGCGTGGATCATGCGCACCACCACCCGGGCGACGTCCTCGGGGAACCGCGCCAGGTCGGCCTCGGCGCGGATGGTGGCGAAGGAACGGCGGTAGATCTCCGCGCCGTCCTTGACGTAGCTGGTCACCTGATCTCCTCGTACCCGTCGCCGGTCGCGACGAACTCCACCACGTCGCCCGCCGGCCGCCCGCACCGGCGTGCGCAGCCCGACCAGTGCACCCGGCCGGGTGCCGTGCGGGCGTCGATCCAGCGGGACGCGTCGGACCGCACGTCGGCCAACGACTTCGCGCAGCCGGGGCTGCCGGTGCACGCGCTGACGCCGTGCCACGGCGAGTCCGGCGACGTGAACAGGCACCTGGTATCGCTCCCGGACGGCACCACCAGGCTCCGCCACGGCGTGATCCGGACCGGCACGCCGGCGAGCAGCCGCGCGTCCCACCGCCCCAGCGGCACGCCCGCCACGAAGACGTCACCGTGCGCGCCGGGTGCGACGGGCGTCACACCCGGCTCGATCCGGACGTCACCCGGATCGCCCAACGCCGTCGTGATCTTCCGCACACCGCCGTCCACTTCGGACAGCCGCCACGCGTCGCCGCGGATCTCCTGGAACAGGCGCGCGGCGGTCACCACGGCGTCCACCGGGTCGGTCACCCGGAGCCCGGAATCCCGCCCGGCCAGGAACAACGCGTCACCGACGAGCCCGACGTCACCCGACAGGCCGCTCACCGCGCCACCCACCGTGACCAGGAAACGCCCTGGCAGGGACGCCAGCGCGGGGTCCGCGCACAGCGCCGCGTCGATCGCGTCGACCAGCGCCTGGTTGTCCTCCAACGGCGCGGCGACGATGTTGCGCACCCGCTCGTGGGTCATCGACGGCAGCAGGCCGGCCTCGGCCAGCCGCGCGCCCAGCTCGTGCTCCGCCCCCGGTGCCAAGCCCCTGATCTGCACGTTCGCCCGGGACGTCAGCTCCAGGAAGCCGTCGCCCAGCTCGATCGCGGCGGACCGCAGCACGTCGACCCGCGCCGCGCTCACCGTGCCGCCGGGCACGCGGATCCGCGCCAACCCGCCGTCGGCGGCCTGGTGCACGTCCACGGCGCCGGGACAGGCGTCCGGGCGATCTCGGGGGTCAGGGGGCATGGACTGGATGCTAACTGCCGTTAGGGTGACCACCGAACGGCGAAGCAACAGGAGGAAGCCGGTGTGAATCCGGCGCGGTCCCGCCACTGTGACCGGGGGCAACCCCGGGAGTCAGGAACTCCGCTCGCCGTCCCCACGACCGGGGCGAGGACCCCCGAGGGATGGAGCCCGCACGTGATCCTGCTGCTGTCGACCTCCGACACGGACCTGCTGTCCGCCCGCGCGAGCGGCGCCGACTACCGCTTGGCCAACCCCGCCCGCACCGCCGTGGACGACCTCCCGTCGCTGGTGGAGGGCGTCGACCTGGTGGTCGTGCGCATCCTCGGCGGTCGCCGGATGTGGGAAGAGGGCCTGGACTGGCTGCTGGCCCGCGGTCTGCCGGTGGTCGTGCTCGGCGGTGAGCAGAACCCCGACGCGCCGCTGATGGAGCTGTCGACCGTGCCCGGTGGGGTGTGCGCCGAGGCGCACGCCTACCTGGCCCACGGCGGCGCGGCCAACCTCGCCCAGTTGCACCACTTCCTGTCCGACACGGTGCTGCTCACCGGCCACGGCTTCACCCCGCCCGAGCCGACGCCGACCTGGGGCCTGCTGGAGCGGGAGGACGCGGGCGACGGCCCGACCATCGCGGTCCTCTACTACCGCGCTCACCACGTGGCCGGGAACACCGCGTTCGTGCACGCGCTGTGCGACGCGATCGTGGCCAAGGGCGGTCGTCCGCTGCCGGTCTACTGCGCCTCGCTGCGCGCCGCCGACCCCGGGCTGCTGGCCGAGCTGGGCAAGGCCGACGCGCTGGTGGTCACCGTCCTCGCGGCCGGCGGCACCAAGCCCGCCGCCGCGTCCGCCGGCGGTGACGACGACGCGTGGGACGTGGGCGCGCTGGCGGCCCTCGACGTGCCGATCCTCCAGGCGTTGTGCCTGACCGGCAGCCGTGCCTCGTGGGACGGGAACGATGACGGATTGTCCCCTTTGGACACCGCGACGCAGGTCGCGATCCCGGAGTTCGACGGTCGGATCATCACCGTGCCGTTCTCGTTCAAGGAGGTCGACGAGGACGGCCTGACCGTCTACGTGGCCGACGAGGAGCGCGCGGCGCGGGTCGCGGGCATCGCCGTGCGGCACGGCAGGCTGCGCCACGTCCCGCCGGCCGAACGGCGCATCGCGGTGATGCTGTCGGCCTACCCGACCAAGCACTCCCGCATCGGCAACGCGGTCGGCCTGGACACCCCGGCCAGCGTCGTGCGGCTGCTCGCCGCCATGCGGGACAGCGGCTACGACATCGGTGACGAGCTGCCCGGCGTGGCCGACCTCGACGGCGACGCGCTGATCCACGCCCTCATCGCCGCCGGCGGCCAGGACGCCGACTGGCTCACCGAGGAGCAGATCAGGGGCAACCCCGTCCGTCTCCCCGCGGCCCGTTACCGGCAGTGGTACGCCACCCTTCCGGAGGACACCCGCAAGGGGATGGAGCAGCACTGGGGCGAGGCCCCCGGTGACCTGTTCGTGGACCGGTCGCACGACGCCGACGGCGAGATCGTGCTGGCCGCCCTCCGCTCCGGCAACGTCGTGGTGATGGTCCAGCCGCCGCGCGGCTTCGGCGAGAACCCGATCGCGATCTACCACGACCCCGACCTGCCGCCGAGCCACCACTACCTGGCGGCCTACCGCTGGCTGGAGGACGAGTTCGGCGCGGACGCCGTGGTGCACGTGGGCAAGCACGGCAACCTGGAGTGGCTGCCCGGCAAGACCGTCGGCATGTCGGCAAGCTGCGGCCCCGACGCCGCCCTCGGTGACCTGCCGCTGATCTACCCGTTCCTGGTCAACGACCCGGGCGAGGGCACCCAGGCCAAGCGGCGGGCGCACGCCACCCTGGTGGACCACCTCGTGCCGCCGATGGCCAGGGCGGACAGCTACGGCGACATCGCCCGGCTCGAACAGCTGCTGGACGAGCACGGCAACATCGCCGCCATGGACCCGGCCAAGCTGCCGGCGATCCGGGCCCAGATCTGGACCCTCATCCAGGCCGCCAAGCTCGACCACGACCTCGGCCTGGACGACCGGCCGCACGACGCCGAGTTCGACGAGCTGATCCTGCACGTCGACGGCTGGCTGTGCGAGGTCAAGGACGTGCAGATCCGCGACGGGCTGCACGTGCTCGGCCAGGCGCCCACCGGGGAGACCCGGGTCAACCTGGTGCTGTCGATCCTCCAGGCCAAGCAGATGTGGGCCGGCCAGGTCGCCGCGCTGCCGGGCCTGCGCGAGGCGCTCGGGCTGACCGAGACCGCCGGCGGCGACACCCGCGCCGACACCGACCGGGTCGAAGCACGGGCGCGCGCGCTCGTGCAAGCCATGGAAAACGCCAATTGGGACGCCGCGGCCGCCCGTTCGGTGACCGACGACGAGGACGTGGCGCGGATCCTGGAGTTCGCCGCCCTGGAGGTCGTGCCCAGGCTGGCGCGCACCACCGACGAGCTGACCAACGTGCTGCACGCCCTCGACGGCGGGTACGTCCCGGCCGGTCCCAGCGGCTCGCCGCTGCGCGGCCTGGTCAACGTGCTGCCGACGGGCCGCAACTTCTACTCGGTCGACCCCAAGGCGGTGCCGTCGCGGCTGGCCTGGGAGACCGGTCAGGCGATGGCGGAGTCACTGCTGGAGCGTTACCGGTCGGAAACAGGGGAGTGGCCGCCGTCGGTCGGCCTGTCGGTCTGGGGCACCAGCGCGATGCGCACGGCCGGTGACGACGTCGCGGAGGTGCTGTCGCTCCTCGGCGTCCGCCCCCTCTGGGACGACCAGTCCCGGCGCGTGACGGGTCTGGAAGTGATCCCCCTGGCCGAGTTGGGACGGCCGCGAATCGATGTCACGGTCCGCATCAGCGGGTTCTTCCGCGACGCATTCCCGCACGTGGTGGCACTGATCGACGACGCGGTGCGACTGGTGGCCGACCTCGACGAGTCGGCGTCGGACAACTACGTCCGGGCGCACGCGCAAGCGGATCTTGCACAGCACCACGACCCGCGCCGGGCGACAATGCGCATCTTCGGGAGCAAACCGGGCGCATACGGCGCCGGTCTGCTCCCGCTGATCGACAGCCGGAACTGGCGGGACGACGCCGATCTGGCCGAGGTGTACGCGGTGTGGGGCGGCTACGCCTACGGCCGTGAACTGGACGGAGTCGAAGCGCGCCCGGCGATGGAGAGCGCGTACAAGCGCATCGCCGTCGCGGCGAAGAACATCGACACCCGTGAACACGACATCGCTGATTCCGACGACTACTTCCAATACCACGGCGGGATGGTCGCGACCGTCCGCGCGTTGACCGGAAAAGCGCCCGCCGCTTATGTCGGGGACAGCACGCGACCCGATGCGGTGCGCACCAGAACGCTGCACGAGGAGACGAACCGGATCTTCCGCGCCCGCGTGGTCAACCCGAGGTGGTTGTCCGCGATGCGCAAGCACGGTTACAAGGGCGCGTTCGAACTCGCCGCCACGGTGGATTACCTGTTCGGCTACGACGCCACCACCGGCGTGGTCGCGGACTGGATGTACGAGCAGCTCGCGGCCAGCTACGTGCTGGACCCGGTGAACCGCGAGTTCCTGGCGCGGTCGAACCCGTGGGCGCTGCACGGCATCTCCGAACGCCTCCTGGAGGCGGCCGAACGGGGTATGTGGGAGCACCCGGAGGCCGAGACGCTGGAAGCGCTCCGAATGGCGTACCTGGAAACCGAGGGCGACCTGGAGGACGGCCGCTGATCCGCCGAACGGCCGATCACGGAACGGGAGCGTTGTCCGGAATGTGATCGACGCCCGGCGGAAATGAGGGGTACCCCTATATAGCCGCAGGCCGTCCCGAATGGAATCGCCACCGTGTCCGGCGGGGCCGTCTCGCGCGAGTCGGCCCCCCGCCTCCCGCGTCCGCGTTGGCCGCGTGCAAGGTGGCGTGGGGGGGGGTCGTGTCGGGGGGGGGACGCTG
>NZ_JBFAAX010000147.1:6387-8252 GCF_040639995.1 Actinosynnema sp. NPDC023658
GGCGGCCACCCCATACAACCCCCCCGCCCCCCCCGACTCGAACCCCCCCGCCGCCCGGCGCGCCCCCCCCGCGCCCCCCCCCCCCCCGAGTCCGCCGTCCGACCGGCCCGACTCACGGCACCCGCCCGGCGACTCGGAGTGGCCGTTGCCCGACTCGCGGTGCGTCGGTCGATGACGCGCGCGTGCTTCAGGTGGAGACTGGTCGCGGGTGAGTGCGGGACGACTCGGTGAATTCGCGGTCTCTCGTCCGAGGATGAACCGAGCGTGTCCAACCGGTCTACGAACAGTGCCTGAACGGACCACTGAACACACGGCTAGCAGAATCGTTCCAGCAAGGCAAATGTCGCAGCGTCGGTAACAGCGCGGACACGAGAGCTTGACACAACTCCGTGGCGCGAACCACACTCCCCCAAAACCTGGGAGCGCTCCCAGAAGTTCACCGCCGATCATCGAGGAGTTCTCGTGCGCTACCGTAGAGCGGGCTTGGCCAAAGTCCTGGCCTGCACCGCAGTGCTTGCCGCCGTTGCCACGGCCTGTGGCTCGGGTGGGTCCGGCGGGACCAATGCCGACGGCAAGGTCGAGCTGACCATCGCGACGTTCAACGAGTTCGGCTACGAGGACCTCCTCAAGGAGTACGAGGCCGCCAACCCGAACATCAAGGTCACGCAGCGCAAGACCGGCCAGGGCGCTCCCCACCACCAGAACCTGTTCACCAAGCTGGGCGCGGGTTCCGGTCTCGCCGACGTCGAGGCCGTCGAAGAGGGCTTCCTGAGCCAGGTCATGGCCAAGTCCGGCCAGTTCGAGAACCTCAAGGAGATCGGCCCGAAGGACGTCCGCGAGGACCGCTGGCTGCAGTGGAAGGTCGACGCCGTCACCACCAAGGACGGCAAGCTGATCGGCTACGGCACCGACATCGGCCCGCTGGCCATGTGCTACCGCAAGGACATGCTCCAGGCCGCCGGTCTGCCGTCGGACCCCGAGGGCGTCAAGGCCCTGTTCGCCACCTGGGACTCGTACTTCGAGGCCGGTGACAAGTACGTGAAGGCGACGGGCAAGCCGTGGTTCGACTCGGCCGCCCAGATCTTCAACCCGATGCACAACCAGGCCCAGACCGGCTACTTCGACCGCGACGACAAGCTCGTGATCGAGAACAACGGCGACAAGAAGATCTGGGACCAGGTCACCGGCGCGGTCGCGCGCGGCCAGTCGGCCAAGCTGTCGGCGTGGAGCCCCGAGTGGCAGACCGGCTTCAAGGAGTCGGCGTTCGCCACCAAGACCTGCCCGTCCTGGATGCTGGGTGTCATCGAGGGCAACGCCGGCCCCGACCACAAGGGCAAGTGGGCCGTCACCGCGGCCTTCCCCGGCGGCGGCGGCAACTGGGGCGGCTCGTACCTGACCGTCCCGAAGCAGGGCAAGAACAAGGCCGAGGCCGCCAAGCTGGCCGCGTGGCTGACCGCGCCCGAGCAGCAGATCAAGGCGTTCAAGGCCAAGGGCACGTTCCCGAGCCAGACCCAGGCCCTGATCTCCCCCGAGCTGCTGAACAGCTCCAACGAGTACTTCGGCGGCGAGAAGGTCGGCCTGCTGTTCGCCGAGCAGGCCAACAAGGTCGCCGCGGCCCAGTACAAGGGCCCGCAGGACGGTGAGATCCAGGACAACGTGGTCTCCCCGGCCCTGACCACGGTCGAGCAGGGCACCTCGGCCGAGGACGCGTGGAAGACGGTCGTCGAGGGAGCCAAGAAGGCTGCCAAGTAATGACGACCGAACTCACGGTCGCGCGCGGGCGGGGCCGTCCTGCACGCCCTGCGTCCCTGACGAGCCCGCCGGAGGCCGACGCCGGGCGGCCGCGCGGTCAGACCAGCTGCCCG
>NZ_JBFAAX010000147.1:8262-12710 GCF_040639995.1 Actinosynnema sp. NPDC023658
GCCGGTCTTACTCGGGTCTGCCCCCCAAAAAACCCCCCTAAAAAATAACCCACCCCACACCCGGGGGGGGGGGGGGGGGGGCCCCCCCCCCCCCCCCCGCCGCGGCGCGACGACAACGATGACATCGGTTCGGGTGGGCTGAGCTGGCGCTACCGGCTCACCCACCTGGACGTGAAGGTCTCGCCGTACCTGTACATCGCCCCCTTCTTCGTGCTGTTCGCCGTGGTGGGCCTGTTCCCGCTGCTCTACACCGCGTACATCTCCCTGTTCGACTGGGAGCTCGGCGCGGACGAGCAGCCGTTCGTCGGGATCGACAACTACACCACGCTGCTGGCGGACTCGCAGTTCTGGACCGCGCTGGTCAACACGTTCAGCATCTTCGCGATCTCGACGATCCCGCAGATCATCATCGCCGTGCTGCTGGCCGCGCTGCTCAACACCGCCCTGCGCGGTCGCACGGGCTGGCGGATGGGCGTGCTGCTGCCCTACGTGGCCAGCCTCGTCGCCCTGACCATCATCTTCGGCGACCTGTTCGGCGTGCAGTACGGCACGGTCAACAACATCCTCGAGGTGTTCGGCCTCGACCGGATCGACTGGCAGGCCGACCGCTGGTGGAGCCACGTCGCCATCGCGACCATGGTCAACTGGCGCTGGACGGGCTACAACGCCCTGATCGTGCTGGCCGCCATGCAGGCCATCCCTCGCGACGTCTACGAGGCGGCCTGGGTCGACGGCGCGAGCAGGTCGCGCCAGTTCCTCAGCATCACGCTGCCGATGCTGCGCCCCACCCTGATCTTCGTCATCGTCACCTCGACCATCGGTGGCCTGCAGATCTTCACCGAGCCGCTGCTGTTCGCGCCCTCGGCGGGGGCCAACGGCGGTGCGAGCCACCAGTACCAGACGGTCGTGCTCTACATGTACCAGTCCGGCTTCCAGAGCCAGGACCTCGGCTACGCCTCGGCGATGGCCTGGGTCCTGTTCGTCATCATCATCGCGATCGCGGGGATCAACTTCCTGCTCACCCGCAGGCTCGCGTCCAGTGGGGAGGCGTGATGGCCACCATCACCGATCGCACGGGGCTGTCCGCCGCCCGGCCCGGCCCCACCAAGCGACGGGCGTCGAAGAGGGTGTCGCTCTCCGAGCGGCGCCCGAGCTTCGTCGTCTACGGCATCCTGATCGCGTTCATCCTCGGCTCGGCGTTCCCGTTCTACTGGTCGTTCCTGGTGGCCAGCCACGACGACCAGACCTTCACCTCCGACGCACCCCTGCTGCCCGGTGGCAAGTTCTTCGTCAACGCGGGCCGGGTGCTGGACACCATCCCGTTCTGGAAGGCGCTGGGCAACAGCGTCATCGTCTCCGGCACGGTCACGCTGTCCGTGGTGGTGCTGTCGACGCTGGCCGGGTTCGCCTTCGCCAAGCTGCGCTTCAAGGGTCGCGGACCGCTGATGGTGTTCGTGGTCGCCACGCTCGCCGTGCCCACGCAGCTCGGCATCATCCCGCTGTACATGGCGATGGCGGAGTACGGCTGGTCCGGCACCCTCGGCGCGGTCATCGTGCCGAACCTGGTGACGGCCTTCGGCGTGTTCTGGATGCGCCAGTACATCGCGGACGCCGTGCCGGACGAGCTGATCGAGGCGGCCCGCATGGACGGGTGCAGCATGATCCGCACCTTCTGGCACGTGTGCCTGCCCGCGGTGCGCCCGGCCGCCGCGATGCTCGGCATCTTCACGTTCATGATGTCGTGGAACGACTTCCTCTGGCCGCTGATCGTGCTCAACGCGGACAACCCGACGATGCAGGTCGCCCTGGAGAAGTTGCAGAGCGGCTACTACGTCGACAACTCGCTCGTGCTCGCCGGGACCACCATGGCCACGGTCCCGATTCTGATCGTCTTCCTCGTACTCGGTCGGCAGATCGTCGCCGGGATCATGCAGGGTGCTGTGAAGGGGTAGCTGTGGAGTCGATTTCCTTTCCCGAGGGATTCGTGTGGGGCGCCGCGACAGCGGCGTTCCAGATCGAAGGCGCGACCACCGCGGACGGTCGCACCGCGTCCATCTGGGACACGTTCTGCAAGATCCCCGGTGCGGTGGTGGGCGGTGACACGGGCGACCCCGCCGCCGACCACTACAACCGCGTGGACGAGGACGTGCAGTTGATGGTCGACCTCGGGCTGCACGCCTACCGGTTCTCCACCGCGTGGCCGCGCATCCGCCCGGACGCCGGCCCGGTCAACCAGGCCGGCCTGGACTTCTACTCCCGGCTGGTCGACAAGCTGCTCGAGAACAACATCACCCCGTGGCTGACGCTGTACCACTGGGACCTCCCGCAGACCCTGGAGGACGAGGGCGGTTGGGCCAACCGGGACACCGCGTACCGCTTCGCGGAGTACGCCGAGTCCGTGGTCGGCGCCCTGGGCGACCGGGTGGACAACTGGACCACGCTGAACGAGCCGTGGTGCTCGTCGCTGCTCAGCTACGCCGCGGGCGTGCACGCGCCCGGCCGCCAGGAGCCGGAGGCCGCCGTCGCGGCCGTGCACCACCTGCTGCTGGCCCACGGCCTGGCCACCTCGGTGATCCGGGACCAGGCGCCGAACGCCAAGATCGGCATCACGCTCAACATGTACCCGATCATCCCGGCGAACCCGGACGACCCGGCCGACGTCGACGCCGCCCGCCGGCTCGACGGCCTGCAGAACCGGATCTTCCTCGACCCGCTGTTCAAGGGCGAGTACCCGGCGGACATCGTGGAGGACCTGGAGCCGTACGGCTTCTCGAAGCACATCCGCGAGAACGACCTGGAGATCATCTCCGCGCCGCTCGACCAGCTCGGCGTCAACTACTACGCCGAGCACTTCGTCAGCGGCACGCCGGAGCCCGAGGCCCCGGCGCAGCAGGACGGCCGTCGCCCGACCGGGTCGCCGTGGGTCGGCGCGGAGCACGTGTCGTTCCCCAGCCGCGGCCTGCCCCGCACGGACATGGACTGGGAGGTGCAGCCGGACGGCCTGTTCAAGGTGCTCAAGCGGGTGCACGAGGACTACCCCAGCATCCCGCTGTACGTCACCGAGAACGGCGCGGCCTACCAGGACTCGATCAGCGACGACGGTTCGATCAACGACCCCGAGCGCCTCGGTTACATCGAGTCGCACCTCCGGGCGGCCCATGCCGCCATCGAGGCGGGTGTGGACCTGCGTGGTTACTTCGCGTGGTCGCTCATGGACAACTTCGAGTGGGCCGAGGGTTACGCCAAGCGGTTCGGGATCGTGCATGTCGACTACGAGACCCAGGTGCGGACGCCTAAGATGAGTGCCATGTGGTACTCGCAGGTTGCCCGTGGCAACGCTCTCGCGGCGACGGTCGCTCCGTGACCGATGCCGTTGATCCACCCAAGGCGCGTCGACCCAACACCCGGCTCGAGGAGGTCGCTCGTGCAGCAGGGGTGTCGAAGTCGACCGTCTCCCGGGTGATCAACGGCGAGCCGTACGTCAGCTCCAGGGCGCGCGAGGCCGTGCACCAGGCCATCGGCAAGCTCGGGTACAGCCCGAACCAGGCGGCCCGGACGCTCGCGGGCAGCCGGGCCAACTGCATCGCGCTCGTCGTCTCCGAGCAGGGCAGCCGGGTGCTGGCCGACCCGTTCTTCGCCGGTGTGCTCCGCGGTGTGCACGCCGAACTCGCGGGCAAGAGGGTCCAGCTCGTC
Source organism: Actinosynnema sp. NPDC023658 (assembly GCF_040639995.1). Classification (NCBI taxonomy): domain Bacteria; kingdom Bacillati; phylum Actinomycetota; class Actinomycetes; order Pseudonocardiales; family Pseudonocardiaceae; genus Actinosynnema; species Actinosynnema sp. NPDC023658. Next base: position 11,956 of record NZ_JBFAAX010000147.1, read on the forward strand.
CTCATGATGAGCAAGGAGGGCGACGAGCAGGACCTGGTCAACTACCTCTGCGGCGGCCACGTGGACGGCGTGCTGGTGATCAGCCTGCACGGCCAGGACCCGCTGCCCCGCACGCTCGCCGACGCGGGCCTGCCGACCGTCGTCGGCGGCAGGCCCCTCGGCGCCGGCGGAGTGCCCTATGTGGACTCGGACAACTTCAACGGCGCCATGGAGGCGGCCCGCTACCTGGTCTCGCGGGGCCGCAAGCGGATCGCCACCATCGCCGGTCCCCGGGACATGGCGGTCGGCATGGACCGACTCTCGGGCTGGAAGCGCGGGCTGAGCCAGGCACGGCTCGAGACCGACCTCGTCGCGTACGGCGACTTCACCCCGGAGAGCGGCGCGGTCGCCATGGCCGACCTGCTCAAACGGGCCCCGGACCTGGACGCGGTGTTCGTCGGCGCGGACATCATGGCGCTGGGCGCGTTGCAGACCCTGCACGCGCACGGCAAGCGGGTGCCCGACGACGTGGCCGTGGTCGGGTTCGACGACCTGATGATCGCCTCCACGGCCGTGCCGCCGCTGACCACGATCCGCCAGGACGTGGAGCAGCTGGGGCGCACGATGACGTGGCGGCTGATGGCGGAGCTGGCCGGCGAGGAGAACCTGCCGCCGTTCCTGCTCCTGCCGACCGCGATGGTCTCCCGTTCGAGCGCCTGAGGCGACCCCCACGCACGTGACGCGACCCGGGCCGGTGGCCCGGGTCGCGGGCGGTT
>NZ_JBFAAX010000148.1:0-5841 GCF_040639995.1 Actinosynnema sp. NPDC023658
GTTCGGCGTACCGGTCCGCGAGGTCGGCGGGCCCGTGCGCGCCGAGCGGGTCGCCGCCCAGCTCCCGGACCGCCCCGTGCCACCGGGCTCCCAGCCCGCTCCCGGCCCGCTCACGCATCGGGCAACCTCACGGTGAAGGCCGCGCCGCCCTCGGGCGCGGGACCGGCCTCGATCGTGCCACCCAACCGGGTCACCAGGCCGTGCACCAGCGCGAGGCCGACACCCGTGCCGACCGGCCGGGACCGCTCGTACTTCGCGTGCAGCGCGCCCTTGCGGAACGCCACCCGGTAGTCGTCCTCGGACAACCCCGGCCCGCCGTCGCGCACCTGGAGCACGTCGTCCAGCGCCAGCACCACGGGCCGCCCTGCGGGCGTGAGGCGCAGCGCGTTCTCCAGCAGCCCGTCCAGCACCTGGCGCAGCCGACGGGCGTCCGTGGTGCGCACGGTCGGGCCCGGCGGCAGCTCGACCCGGAACTCGACGCCCTTCGCCGCGCACCGCGCCCGCCACACCCCGGCCGCGGCCGTGACCACCTCGGTCAGGTCGACCTCGGCCAGGTCCACGCGGAAGTCGTCCGCACCCAGCCGCGCCAGGTCCAGCAGGTCGGTGACCAGCCGGTCCAGCCGGTGCGCCTCCTCCTTGATGGTGCGGCCCACGGTCGGCACCTCCGGCCCGGACACCACGCCGTCGGCCAGCGACTCCGCGAACCCGCTCACCGCCGTCAACGGCGTGCGCAGCTCGTGCGACACGGACAGCAGGAACTCGCGCTGCCGCGCCTCGCTGCGCGCCAGCGCATCGGCCAGCGCGTTCACCGCCCCACCGACCTCGGCCACCTCCGCCGGACCGTGCTCGGGGGCGCGCAGGTCCCGCCGGCCGCCGCTCATGGTCCGCGCCACCGCCGACGTCTGCCGCAGCGGCCGGGCCACCAGCCTGCCCAGCAACCACCCGGCCACCGCCGCCACCAGCAACCCGACGCCCAGCGCGAACGTGATGTTGCGCAGCAGCTTGCGGCCCGGTCCGCTGCCGGTCGCCGTCTCCTGCACCAGCGCGACACCGGGGCGGACCTCGACCAGGCGCGTCCCGGCCGTGCCGGACTCCGCACCCGCCGCCCGGACCGCCCGCACCGCCTGCGGGTCACCGACCAGCCCGCCGTTCGGCCCGATCAGCACCACGGCGATGCCCTGACCCCGCAGCACCTCCACCACCCGCTGCCGCCCGGCCCGGCCCACGTCGAGCTGCTCGGCCACCACGTCCGCCTGGTCGGCCAGCGCCTCCCGCGTCACCTCCCGCGACGCGGTGACCACCAACCGGGCCGACACCAGACCCGCCACCACGACCGCCACCCCGGCCACGGCCAGGCACAGCGCGGTGATGCGGAACGCCAGGCTGGTGCGCCTCACGGCGCCTCCGCCGAGTACCCGACGCCGCGCACGGTCCGGATCGGACTGCGGTCACCGAGCTTGGCCCGCAGCTGGGCCACGTGCACGTCCACCGTCCGCGTGCCCGCCGCCGCGGCGTACCCCCACACCGCGCTCAACAGCTGCTCGCGCGCGAACACCCGCCCGGGGTGCCGCATCAGGTGCGCCAGCAGCTCGAACTCGGTCGACGTCAGCGCCACCTCGTCCGCACCGGCCCACACCCGCCGCCGGTCGCCGTCCAGCCGCACGTCGCCCACCACGTGCACCGGGTTGACCTGCGGCGACCCCCGGCGCAGCACGGTGCGCACCCGCGCGACCAGCTCACGCGGGCTGAACGGCTTGGTCACGTAGTCGTCCGCGCCCAGCTCCAGCCCGAGCACCCGGTCGACCTCGTCGTCGCGCGCGGTCACGAACAGCACCGGCGTCCAGTCGCCCGCCGCGCGCATCGTCCGGCACACCTCGACCCCGTCCAACCCGGGCAGGCCGACGTCCAGCAACACCGCCACCGGCCGCAGCCGCCGCACCGCGGCCAGCGCCGCGTGCCCGTCCGACTCCACGTGCACCCCGAACCCGTCCCGCCGCAGGTAGAGGGAGACCAGGTCGGCGATGGCCCGTTCGTCCTCCACGACCAGCACGAGTCCCTGCACGCGCGAATGGTGGCACGCGCGTGCGCGATCAGGGCCGCGGCGGTGTTCGGGTTCGGTAAAGGTCGCGCGCCCGCGTCCAGCACACGGCGGAGAACGCGCGCAGCTCCCGCCAGAACGGCAGGTCGGCCGCCGGGTAGCCGATCGGCTCGTCGACCGGGCCGTCGGCGCACGCCACGTCCCACCCGACCGGACCTCGCCAGGCGTCCTCGAAGTCGTTCCACACCGGACCGGATGGCGTCACCAGGACGTTGCGCGCGTGCGCGTCGCCGTGCAGCGGCTGCACCGGCCCGTCGGGCCACCGGGCGAGCAGCGCGTCCCGGGCCGCCACCAGCTCCGCGGGCCGGCCGAGCAGCGACAACACCGCGTCCAGGTCGGTCAGCGGCGCGCGTTCGGGCAGCGGGCCGGGGTAGTGCCGCAGCTCGGCGTGCAGCTCGGCCAGCATCGCCGCGAGCGACGCCCGGTCCGGCCGTCGCCCCGGGTCGTGCTCGACGTACCGCGCGAACGACACCACGAGCCCCGCGTGCCGGACCGTCCCCGGTCCGTGCGGCTCGACCACCGGTACACCCCGCCCGGCCAGGAACCGGCTCACGTCGTCGGCCCGCTCGAAGTGCCCGAACGCGTCCGCGCGCACGAACGCCGTCACGGCGGCGACCCGGGCCACCACCGGCGCCGGGTACAGCCGGACGAGCAGGTTGGAGCCGTCCTTGAGCACCTCGAGGTCGTCGCCGGGCAGACCGAGCCGGCGAGCCAGCACACCCACCTCGCGCAGCACCCCGTCACCCTCCACGGAGGAATGGTCCCAGGGGTGATCCGCACGACATAACGAATTGGTACCGGAGTGCCTCACCTCAACGGGCTACCTCGATAGAGGGGCGACCGGTGTAGTTCGATCCCCCGATCGGCCCTCGATCCCCGTGGAGCACCACCATGCGCACTCCCGCCAGACGCCTGTTCGGAGCAGCCGCGCTGCTCGCCCTCGGCGCCACCGGCCTGTTCGGCGGCACCGCCCTGGCGAAGCCGGACGCCGCCGCGCCCGGCGACCCCCGCGCCGTCGTCGGCGACCAGGTCAACGTCGACATCGACCAGAAGGGCAACGCCTGCGAGGTCGTCGGCCTGCCGGGCGACGAGCTGACCATGCCCGCGGGCACCTTCACCGTCGACGGCGTGAACATCGACATCACGGCCAACCCCGCGGGTTACGTCCTGACCGGGGTCGTGGTGAAGGGTGGCGCGGCCTACAACGTCTACGCCGCCGACGCGCCCGAGGGCGTCACGCCGCTCGGTGACCTGCCGTGGCTCGACCTGCACCCGCCGGTCAACGCCAGCGGCAACCCGGCCGGCATCAGCCACTGGTTCGCGTGCGTCGAGAAGGCCACGACGCCGGAGGAGCCCGGCGAGGAGAACCCCGGCGGCGGCAACCCCGGTCAGCCGACCACGCCCGAGGAGACCGAGCCGGCCGTCCCGTCCAGCACCACCACCTCGCCCGCCTCGACGGCGCCCACCACCGTGAGCACGACCCCCGCCGCGGTGGCCGGCGCGAACGACCTGGCCAACACCGGTTTCGACGGCGGCTGGATGCTGATCGCGGGCCTCGGCCTGGTGGCCGCCGGCGCGGCGTTCGTCGCCTCCCCGAAGCTGCGCGGCCTGCTGCGCCGCTGACCCGCGTCGATCCGCCCCCAGGTGACCCGCGAGTGTCGCGTCGATCGTTCGCGTCCTCATTCCCGATGATCACGCTTTTCGATCGTCGGGAATCAGGGCGCGAGCGGTCGACTTCCAGGCGACCGAGCCGCGACGCCGAAGGCGGCGCCATCCAACACTGTGACCTGCGCTACCTCCCTTGATCCAGGGACCGGCCCAGCGCAGCCCCCCGGAACCCCGCCGTCTACGATCCGATGAGCCGGTGGCGCCACCCACCGGCACAGCCAGAACCAGACAGTGCAGGAGGCACCGTGACGGCCGTAGCCCCGCAGCCGATCGCAACGCGGCCCTTCGGGACTCGCGAGGCGGTCAAGGGTTCGTTCCTGCTGCGGATGTTCCGCACCACGGACCACAAGCAGATCGGGATCATGTACCTGGTCACCTCGTTCGCCTTCTTCATGGTGGGCGGCGCGATGGCCATGCTGATGAGGACCGAGCTGGCACGACCGGGTATGCAGTTCCTGTCCAGCGAGCAGTACAACCAGCTGTTCACCATGCACGGCACGGTGATGCTGCTGCTCTACGCGACGCCCATCGTGTTCGGCTTCGCCAACTTCATCATGCCGCTGCAGATCGGCTCGCCCGACGTGGCGTTCCCGCGGCTCAACGCCTTCTCGTACTGGCTGTACCTGTTCGGCGGCCTGATCGTGATGGCGGGCTTCCTCACCCCCGGCGGCGCGGCCGACTTCGGCTGGTTCGCCTACACCCCGCTGTCCAACGCCATCCACTCGCCCGGCGTCGGCGCCGACCTGTGGATCTCCGGCCTGGTCGTCGGTGGTCTGGGCACCATCCTCGGTGGGGTCAACATGATCACCACCGTGGTGTGCCTGCGCGCGCCCGGCATGACCATGTTCCGCATGCCGATCTTCACCTGGAACATCCTGGTGACCTCGGTGCTGGTGCTGCTGGCGTTCCCGATCCTGACCGCCGCCCTGCTGGGCCTGCTGGCCGACCGCCACCTGGGCGCCCACGTGTTCGACCCCGCCAACGGCGGCGTGATCCTGTGGCAGCACCTGTTCTGGTTCTTCGGCCACCCCGAGGTCTACATCGTCGCGCTGCCGTTCTTCGGCATCGTGTCGGAGATCTTCCCGGTCTTCAGCCGCAAGCCGATCTTCGGCTACAACGGCCTGGTCTACGCGACGCTGGGCATCGCGGCGCTGTCCGTGGCCGTGTGGGCGCACCACATGTACGCCACCGGCGCGGTGCTGCTGCCGTTCTTCGCGTTCATGACGTTCCTGATCGCCGTGCCGACCGGCATCAAGTTCTTCAACTGGATCGGCACGATGTGGAAGGGGCAGCTGACGTTCGAGACGCCGATGCTGTTCAGCCTCGGCTTCATCGTCACCTTCCTCTTCGGCGGCCTGTCCGGCATCCTGCTGGCCGCGCCGGCGATCGACTTCCACGTGTCGGACACGTACTTCGTGGTCGCGCACTTCCACTACGTGCTCTACGGCACGATCGTGTTCGCCACCTTCGCGGGCATCTACTTCTGGTTCCCGAAGATCACCGGCCGGATGATGGACGAGCCGCTGGGCAAGCTCCACTTCTGGACCACGTTCCTCGGCTTCCACGCGACGTTCCTGGTGCAGCACTGGCTGGGCAACGAGGGCATGCCGCGCCGGTACGCGGACTACCTGCCCAGCGACGGCTTCACCACGCTGAACACGATCTCGACGATCGGCGCGTACATCCTGGGCGCGTCCACGCTGCCGTTCATCTGGAACGTGTTCAAGAGCTACCGCTACGGCGAGACCGTCCAGGTCGACGACCCGTGGGGCTTCGGCAACTCGCTGGAGTGGGCGACCTCCTGCCCGCCGCCGCGGCACAACTTCACCGAGCTGCCCCGCATCCGCTCGGCCCGCCCGGCCTTCGAGCTGCACTACCCGCACATGATCGAGCGGATCCACGACGAGGCCCACGTGACGCTCACCGGCAAGGCGATCCCGCACGAGGAAGCCAAGAAGGCGCCGTCCGAGGTGGCCGCCGCGGCTGTGCAATCGGGCACAGCCTCGGAGCGCACCGAAGGCGACCACGAGTGACGCTTGTAACCTGAGCGCAGGTTCAACGGCGAGCCCCGACGA
>NZ_JBFAAX010000148.1:5851-12689 GCF_040639995.1 Actinosynnema sp. NPDC023658
TCGTGACGTTGTAACCCTGCCCCCTGTTACACGGGCCCCCCCCCCCCCCCTTTCCGGGTCGCGGGGCCACGCCGCTGTCTGGCATAGGAGCCATCAGTGACCAAGCCCAGCGCCACGCCCGTCCTGATCACGGTCACCGGACCGGACAAGCCGGGGGTGTCCTCGGTGCTGTTCGCGGTGCTGACCAGGCACGGCGTGGAGATCCTCGACGTCGAGCAGGTCGTCATCCGCGGTCGCCTGGTGCTCGGCGTCCTCGTATCCGCCGGCCACGACCCGGAGGGGTTGCAGGAGACCGTCGAGCAGGCCATGGCGACGGTGTCCATGCAGGTCGAGGTGGAGATCGGCGCGGACTCGAAGCGGACCGCGCGGCTGGAGTCCAGCCACGTGCTGATCCTGCTCGGCCGCCCGGTGACGGCCCGCGCGTTCACCGAGGTGGCGCGGCGGCTGGCGTCGCTGGGCGTGAACATCGACGCCATCCGGGGCGTGGCCGACTACCCGGTCACCGGCCTCGAACTGCGGGTCTCCGTGGCCGCCGACACCCCGGAGAGCGACGCGCAGCTGCGCTCGGCGCTGGCCCAGGTGGCCGTGCGCGGCGGGCTGGACATCGCGGTGGAGCGCGCCGGGCTGATCCGGCGGGCCAAGCGGCTGGTCGTGTTCGACGTCGACTCCACGCTCATCCAGGGCGAGGTGATCGAGATGCTGGCCGCCCACGTCGGGGTGGAGCCGCAGGTCAAGGAGATCACCGACGCGGCGATGCGCGGCGAGCTGGACTTCACCGAGTCGCTGCGGCGGCGGGTGGCGCTGCTGGAGGGCCTGGACGAGTCCGTGCTGGACGAGGTCGCGGCGTCGCTGGAGCTGACGCCGGGCGCGCGCACGACGATCCGGACGTTGAAGCGGCTCGGGTTCCGCTGCGGCGTGGTGTCCGGCGGCTTCACGCGGGTGATCCAGCGGCTGGTGGACGAGCTGGGGCTGGACTTCTGCGCGGCCAACGAGCTGGAGGTCGTGGACGGCAAGCTGACCGGCCGGGTCCTGGGCGAGGTCGTCGACCGGGCCGGCAAGGCGGTGGCGCTGCGGCGGTTCGCGCACGAGCAGGGCATCCCGCTGGCGCAGACCGTGGCCGTCGGCGACGGCGCGAACGACATCGACATGCTGGGCACCGCCGGGCTGGGTGTCGCCTTCAACGCCAAGCCCGCGTTGCGCGAGGTCGCGGACACCGCGCTGTCGCACCCGTTCCTGGACGCGGTGCTGTTCGTGCTCGGCGTGACGCGGGCCGAGGTGGAGGCCGCGGACGCGGCGGACGGTCTGGAGCTGAACCGGCTGTGAACCCGATCCTGAGGATGCTGGTCGACCGGCACTACGCGACCGACGAGGAGGACCCGGAGTCGGTGCGGGCCATGCCGGTGGTGCTGCGGATCGAGCGGTCCGCGCCGCCGTCCCGGACCGACGTGCTGGAGGCCGCCGCGGCGGCGGCCGTCGCGGTGTGCCTGGACGACCGCGCCCTGCCCGGCGGCGAGTGGCACGACGAGCTGGTGGCGTGGGTGCGCGGGCGGATCCGGAAGGTGACGCGGCGGGCCCGGGGCGCGCACTGGGAGGCCGTGCAGGCGTTGCCGGGCGTGACGGTCGTGGTCGGCGGCGCGTCCGTGCGGGCGTTCGTGCCGGGGCGGGTGGTGGACCTGCCCAAGGAGCTGAGCCGGTTGCAGATCTCGGGCAGCGAGCTGCCGCTCGACACCCCGGGCCCGGTGCCGCCGGGCGCGCACGAGCTGTGGCTGAACCCGCGGGTCGGGATGACGGCGGGCAAGGCGGCGGCCCAGGTCGGGCACGCGTCGATGCTGCTCGCGCCGCACCTGTCCGACGCCGAGCTGAAGGAGTGGGCGGCGCTGGACTACCGGTGCGCCGTGCGGACGCCGTCCGCGGCCGAGTGGGACGCCCTGGTGGCCCGCCCGGACGCCGTCGTGGTCCGGGACGCGGGCTACACGGAGGTCGCGCCGGGCACCGCGACGGTGGCCGTGCACCGGCGCTGACGTTTCGTTCGTTTGATTTGCCGGTTTTGCGGTAACCATCCCCGTCGTGGGTCTCTTGGACGTGGTGGACGAGAAGCTCGGTGACGGGCTCGAAAGCCTGCTGTGCGCGCATCACGGCAGACGGTTGCGCAAACTCGGGTGGGGCTCGGCGTTCGCGCCCGAGGCCGGCTGGTGGACGCCCCGCCGCCCGGTGCGGTCGGGCAACCGGGTCGAGGTGCTGGTGGACGGGCACGAGGTGCTGCCCGCCGTCGCGTCGGCCATCGGGTCGGCGCGCAAGTCCGTGCACCTGGCGGGGTGGTGCGCGAGCCCGGACTTCCGGCTGACCCGCGAGCCGGGCGCCCCGACGCTGCGCGAGCTGCTGGCGTCGGCCGCCGAACGCGTGCCGGTGCGGGTGCTGCTGTGGGCCGGGCCGCCGGTGCCGATGTTCGAGCCGACCCGGAAGCGGGTGCTGGCGGCGCAGCGGGACTTCATGCGCGACAGCGCGGTGTCCTGCGTGCTCGACGCGCGGGAGCGGACGATGCACTGCCACCACGAGAAGATCGTGGTGATCGACGACGAGGTGGCGTTCGTCGGCGGGATGGACCTGACCGCGGTGGAGGGCGACCGCCACGACACGGCGTCCCACCCGCCCCGCGAACCGCTGGGCTGGCACGACATCGGCAGCCGCCTGGAGGGCCCGATCGTCGCGGACGTCGCGGAGCACTTCCGCGCCCGGTGGCAGGAGGTGGCGGGGGAGGAGCTGCCCGAGGTCGTCCCGCCCGCCCCGGCCGGGTCGTCCTCCGCGCAGCTGGTGCGCACGATCCCCGAGCGGACCTACGACTTCGCGCCGCGCGGCGAGTTCAGCCTGCTCGACTCGTACCTGCGGGCGTTGCGCAACGCCTCGCGGCTGGTCTACATCGAGAACCAGTTCCTGTGGTCGCCCGAGGTGACCGAGGTGCTGCTGGACAAGCTGCGCAACCCCCCGCACCCCGACTTCCGGGTGGCACTGGTGCTGCCGCGCAAGCCGAGCAACGGCGCGGACACCACCCGCGGCCAGCTCGGCCGGTTGCTGGACGCGGACGACGGCAACCGCCGCCTGGTCGCCGCCACGCTGTCGTCGCACGACGGGGCCACGTCCTCCTCGGTGTACGTGCACGCGAAGCTGGCCGTGGTGGACGACCGGTGGCTGAGCATCGGTTCGGCCAACCTGAACGAGCACTCGCTGTTCAACGACACCGAGGTCAACGTGGTGACCGACGACCCGGCCGTGGCCCGCGACACCCGCCTGCGCCTGTGGTCGGAACACCTCCGGCTCCCGCTGGAGGACGTCTCCGGTCCCGCGCACGAGGTCGTGGACACCCTGTGGCGCGGCACCCTGGAGTCCTCCGGCGAGCACCGCCTCACGGCCCTGCCGGGCGTCTCCCGCCGAGCCGGCCGCCTGCAAGGCCCCCTCCGAGGCCTCCTCGTCGACGGCTGACCCTCGCGTGTCCTACGTTCGTGTCGCGAGAGTCCTACGTTCACGACGCGAGAGTCCTACGCCCAGGACACCCGAGTTGAACGCTCAGAACACGCGACCTGGGCTTTCACCCTGCACGGCGACCGGTCAGCCGGCCGCGTCGAGGCGCTTCAGCGCCGCCCGCACGACCTCCGGGTCGTACGTCGTCCAGAACGGCGGCAGCGAGGCGCGCAGGAACCCGCCGTAACGGGCCGTCGCCAGCCGCGAGTCGAGGACGGCGACCACGCCCTTGTCGCTCATCGAACGCAGCAGCCGCCCGGCTCCCTGCGCCAGCAGCAGCGCCGCGTGCGTGGCCGCCACGGTGAGGAAACCGTTGCCACCGCGCGACTCCACCGCCTTCTGCCGCGCCGACGCCAACGGGTCGTCCGGCCGCGGGAACGGGATGCGGTCCATCACGACCAGTTGCAGCGCGGGCCCCGGCACGTCCACCCCCTGCCACAGCGACAACGTCCCGAACAGGCACGTCCGCGCGTCCTCGGCGAACCGCTTCACCAACTGCCCCGTGGCGTCGTCACCCTGGCACAGCACGGGGTGGTCGACCTTGCCCCGCAACGCCTCCGCCGCCGCCTTCGCCGCGCGCATCGACGAGAACAGCCCCAGCGTCCGCCCACCGGCCGCGTTGACCAGACCCTCGATCTCGTCCACGTAGGACGGTGGCAGCCCGTCGCGCCCCGGCGGCGGCAGGTGCCGCGCCACGTACAGGATCCCGCTGCTGCCGTGCTCGAACGGCGAGCCGACGTCCAACCCGGTCCACCGCGGCCCGCTCACGTCCGACGGCGGCTCCTTGTCCGTCGCCGTCCCCTCGGCCTTGCGCGCCCCGGACGCCGCCGGCAGCCCCCACTGCCGCGCCAACGTGTCGAACGTGCCGCCCAGCGTCAAGGTGGCCGACGTCAGCACCGTGGTCCGCTTGCCGAACAGCCGCTCCCGCAGCAGCCCGCCGACGCCCAGCGGCGCCACCCGCAGCGACGGCGCCTTGTTGCGGTCCGCGAAGTCGCCCGACACCCACACCACGTCGTGCTCGGCGTCGAACGCCTCCAGGATCCGCGTCGCGCAGTCGTGCACGTCGTCCAGCAGCGACAGGGCCAGCTTGCGGGACGTCGCGCCGTCCACGTCCTCCTTGCGCTCCGGCCCCAACGACGTGATGCACGCGTGCGCCGCGTCCTTCGTCGCCCGCAACGCCCCGGCCAACGCCTGCGGGAGGCTGTCGAGCCGCCCGACCGGCATCTCCTCCAGGATCATCGCCAGGCCGTCGCTCGCCTCGGCCATCCGGTCGGCCACGTTCTGGTCGATGAGCCGCCCGCAGCGCCGCGCGGCCGTGGCGACGAGGGACGCGCTCAGCTCCTCCGTGGCCACCGACGTCACCCGGTCGACCAGGTCGTGCGCCTCGTCGATCACGACCACGTCGTGGTCGGGCAGCACCTGGTAGCCCTCCAGCGCGTCCACGGCCAGCATCGCGTGGTTGGTCACCACGACGTCCGCCTTGCCCGCCTGCGCCCGCGCCCGCTCGGCGAAGCAGTCGACGCCGATCGGGCACTTGTTCACGCCGAGGCACTCGCGCGCCGTCACCGAGACCTGCCGCCACGCCTGGTCCGTGACGCCGGGCACGAGCTCGTCCCGGTCACCGGTCTCGGTGTCGGAGGACCACTCGTGCAGCCGCTTGATCTCGCGGCCCATCTTGGACACCGCGAACGGGTCGAACAGGCCCGCGTCCTCCGGCTCGTCCGGCGCACCGGTGTGCAGGCGGTGCATGCACAGGTAGTTGCGGCGGCCCTTGAGGATCGCGAACCGCGGCTCGCGGCCGAGCACCTTGCGCAACGCCTTGGCCAGCCGGGGCAGGTCGCGGTCGACGAGCTGGCGCTGGAGCGCGATCGTGGCGGTGGAGATGACCACCGTCGACTCCTCGGCCACCGCGTGCCGCAGCGCGGGCACCAGGTAGGCGAGCGACTTGCCGGTGCCCGTGCCCGCCTGGACGGCCAGGTGCTCACCGGTCCGGATCGCGCGCTCGACCGCCTCGGCCATGTCGACCTGGCCCTGGCGCTCGGCTCCGCCTACCGCCTCCACGGCGACGGCGAGCAACGTCCTGGTGTCGGGGATCGCGGTGGTGGCGGGCACGGCGAAGACCGTACCCGCCGACCCCGTCACCGGGCTGCCGGGTTACTCGCGCCCGACGAGGACCCAGGTGGCGGGCAGGACGCCCGCGGCGAGGGCCACCTTGAGCACGTCACCCAGCAGGAACGGCGTCACGCCCAGCTGCAGCGCTTGGCCGAGACCGACGCCCGCGGCGGCCATCAGCCACGGCACGCCGCACGCGTAGACCACCAGGTTGCCGACCGCCATCGTGCCGATGGTGCGCAACGGCGTCCGGTCGCCACCGCGCGCGGCCAGGTGGCCGACCAGCGCACCGGCGAACACGAACCCGACCACGTACCCGAGCGACGCGGGCAGGCCCGACGACCCGCCCTGGAACCACGGCACACCGGCCACGCCGGCGACCAGGTACAGCGCCATCGCCGCACCGCCGCGCCGCCACCCCAGGGTCGCACCGACCAGCAGGGCGGCGAACGTCTGGCCGGTGATCGGCACCGGGCTGCCCGGCACGGGGAACGCGACCTGGGCGGCCAGCCCGGTCAACCCGGCACCCGCGACGACCAGGGCGATGTCCCGCGCGAGTGCGCCCGGGACCAGGTCGGCGAGGACCGGGCGGCGGCCGGGTACGGCGAGGACGGACACTTCGGACCTCCAGGGGATCGACTGCCCGGCGAGGTTAACCGGCGGTCACTCGTTCGGTCTTTGTCGAACCTCTACAAAGTTGACCCGGTCGTGGTGTTCGGCGCGGGCGCGGCGGACACCACAAAGTGAGACTCTTTCTCGAATGGGGATCACCCGAAAGGGCTGCTTGGTGGTCATCGGAAGTGCGCACCGCGAACCTCACCCCCGGATCGAGTGACAACGTGAAGTGTTTTCGAGCGGTACGCCCACGTTCGGTGGGTCGAGTTGGGCGGTTCGAGTGGACGCCGTCCCCCTTTACGGTCAGCAACCCTTAACCCCGGGAGTGGAGCGCCGATAGGGGGAATTACGCGACAAGGCGTGGTGAGAGGGGAGCTTCCATGCGCGGCAGCCTCACGGTCTCCGCCGGCCACGTCACCCCGTCCGGCTCGTCGACGGCCCCCGGCGCCGGAACCGCGCGGTGGGTGGTGGCCGGTGCGGTGCCCCTGGTGGCCGGCCCGCTCCCGACCCGCGCGGTCCGCGGACGACGAGCGGCGTCCGACGAGTAGCGCGCGTGTGCCCCGGAGAGCGCCCGCCCCCAGGCGCCCTCCGGGGC
>NZ_JBFAAX010000149.1:0-12689 GCF_040639995.1 Actinosynnema sp. NPDC023658
AGGCGTTCGCGTCGGGTGCGGGCGTTCCGGGTGTGTTCAGTGTGGTGGCGCATCGGGGTCCGGAGGGTGTGCGGGTTCCGTTGAAGTCCGGTGGTTTCGAGTATTTGGACGACCGTGCTTTTGTGCGGTTGTTGGTGGGGATGCGGTTGTTCGCTCCGGATGCTCCGGTGCGGTTCTTGATGTGTGGTGTGGCGGATTCGTCGGTGTTGCGCGACGAGCTGCGGCGTTTGGGCCACGTGGGCGGGGTGGAGACGTTCGCGGGTCGGGTGCGGGTGTCGCGCTCGGGCGAGGTCCGGGTGCTGGAACCGGGTGAGGAACCCGCCCCCTCACAGGACTCGGTGGTGCTGGCGACCCCGGGGTCGGCGATCGCGTTCCCCTTCACCCCGAATGGTCCGGACAGCGTCGAGTGGGAATTCCTCCACCTGCGCATGCCGGTGTTGGACGGGGTTTTTCCGCCGGTCCACGTCTACGCTCACGCCGTCGACGGCGAGCTGTTCGTGGATGACGAGTGGCAGGATGGCGCGTCGTTCGCCGCGGCGCTGGTCGACGCCGGTCTCTTCCAGCACGATCCCCGCTCGCCGCTGCACCTCGTGATCGACCTGCCCACCGAGAGCCGGCAGCACGTCGACGTGGTGCGGGAGGTCGCGCGGTCGTTGCGCGGTGATGGTCCTTATCGCGAGGTGTTCGTCAACACCGCCCCGCTCCGGATCGATCCGGACACCGGCCTGGTCGACCTGTCCGCCGCAGGGTTCGAGCGGGTGTCGGAGGTGCTGATCACCGACGTCGAGTGGGCGGAGTTGATCGACGGGGACGGCCGGCCGCACGGCGCGGCGCTGATGAGTCAGACCCGGTACTACCCCGCTCTGGTGGAGGGCGCGCGGTTCGCCGACGACTACAACCAACGCCTGGGCGAATTCGTGGCCGACACCGACAACCTCCGGGGGAAAGGACGTCTCGAGCTGCTGCCGTGGGCCTCCACCCTCGAGGCGGGCCGGGCTCGGCCGTTCGTGGTGCACCTGGAAAGTCGGGGGCGGTCCTACGACGTCCGGCTGCACGACGGTCGGGTCTTCCGGCTTTCGGCGCGGGAGGTGGCGCGGTTGTTGGCGTCACCCGCCTTCCAGCGGGCGTTGACCGACCCGGAGGTGCGCCGGCCGCTGGCGTTGATCACCCGCACCGCCACGCCGAACGGCGCGCTCAACCGGGAACTGCTCGACCTGCTGATGCAGGACATCGGCATCCGGGCGTACTACGAGTACTCGGGACCGGTGCGCGCCGAGAGCTTGACGGCCAACGGTGAAACCAGGGCCCGCTCCGAGGTGTCCCTGTCCCAGGGCGTCCGGTTCACCAACGGGTGGAAGTCGCTCCGGCACGGTGTGCCGGTCCGGTGGGACGGGGCTGTGTTCGCCCTGGCGGAGGACGCGGACCTCGGGCCGGACTTGGTCGGTATCGCGCGAGGTGTCGCGCGGGGTGAGTTCGGTGACGAGCAGTGGGGTGCTCAGCTCCCGCTGGTCGTGGCGGTTCGCTCGACTGAGGGGTACGCCGTCGCGCCCACTGCTGACGGCGGGCGCGTCGAGGTGGAGGCGGGGCACGCCTTCCAGGTCCTGTTCCGGAACGGAGACTTCCACTCGCTGCTGGAAACGGCGCCCGATCAGCCGTTGGTGCTGGTGGGTGAGGACGCCGGGACTCGAGTGGGTTTCGGTGGGTTCGGCTTCGACTTCGCCTCGGCTCTGCACGCCTCGCATGACTTCCGCGACGTCTACGCCATGACCCGGGACGAGAACGGCGATCCGGTGTTCACGCTGGTCTCGCGCTTGCGGGACGAAGATCTCGCGCTGGAGCCGCTGGAGGACTCCACGGGCCGGGTGGTCGCGGTGGTGGTGCGGTCCGCCGGTGACGAGGCCGAGGTCGAACACGCTCGTGAGTGGGCCGGCTCGACCTCGCCCCGGAAGATGAGGCGGTTCTGGAACTCGACGGCCCAGCGGTACGAGGAAACGCCGTGGCCGGCCGGCAAGCAACCGCTGTTGATCCTGGCCGCCAGGGAAGCCGACAGGTACCTGGCGACGCGCTCGGACGGGGAGGACCTCGTCCTGTCCATGGTCAGGTTGACCGGTGTCCTGCGCGACAGCGCACTGCTGAGGGACGCCGCGGGGAGCTCGCCGAAGCGGGAGTTCGTGTTCGCCGCGCTCGGCGGCCAGTCGATCCGGCCCTGGAACTTCGCGACGCGGATGCTGGACGGTGGCTACGCGCGGCCGGTGCACTGGCCGGACGGTCGCCTGGTGCTCCACGGCGACGGGCGGATCACCGTGCACGGCAACGGCTTCCGGACGGTGGAACGGATCGATCCGGGTTCCGACGACTTCGTGACCTACCCGCTGGTCGAAGCCGGTACGGGGCGGATCGAAGGGCAGATGTACCCCACGAGGCGATCCGACCTCTGGATGATGCAGGCCAGTCGTCGGCGGGAGTCGGCCTTCGGGTTCAGGCACTACCTCAGGCAAGTCGTCACGCGGGCCGCCGATGGCAGCGTGGAGCGCCACGACGAGAAGCTGCCCATGAAGTGGACGAAGCGCCTGGTGCCGCCGTGGTACGTCGACATGCACGGTCGGCCGGACAGGGTCACCGTCCGCTTGCGCACCGGCCGTCCCCTCGCGCTCGGCGACGAGGTGGAGTTGTCGCCGGAGGCCGCGGCGCGGGTGCTGACGCGCAACCGGATCTACCGCTCGGTGCCCCACCCGCGCGGTGAGGAGAAGGTCGCCACCGTCTGCTCGATCAACCGTGCTCCGGACGAGGGTGGTCACCCGTTGGCGTCCTACTTGGTGGGGGCGTTCGAGGAGGTGGACGGCTTCCCGGTGACGGTGTGGGCCGCCGACCAGGACGTGGCTACCATCCGTCTTACGGGCAGGCGAACCGTCGAGGACAACGGGTTCTACCGCAGGGCGGTACGTCCGGGGGATACGGCCGTCGAATCCTCTGACGAGGACTTCTCGGACACCGATTCCGAGTCCGGCGGTCCTGGTGTTCGCGTGTCCCCCGTGGATGTCGAGCGTGTGGTGTTGCGGGATGGGTCGGGGGGTGTGGTGGGTGCGGGTTTCCTGGCCGGTGGTGAGGCCGGGGTGGTGGTGGAGGCGTTCGCGTCGGGTGCGGGTGGTGCGGATGCGGGTGTGTTCAGTGTGGTGGCGCATCGGGGTCCGGAGGGTGTGCGGGTTCCGTTGAAGTCCGGTGGTTTCAGGCACTTGGACGACCGTGCTTTCGTGCGGTTGTTGGTGGGGATGCGGTTGTTCGCTCCGGATGCTCCGGTGCGGTTCCTGATGTGCGGTGTCACGGATTCCGCTGTGCTGCGGGATGAGCTGCGGCGGTTGGGTCATGTGGGTGGGGTGGAGACGTTCGCAGGCCGGGTGCGGGTGTCGCGCTCAGGAGAGGTCCGGGTGCTGGAACCCGATGAACAGCCAGGCTCCCCGCAGGACTCGGTGGTGCTGGCCGGCCCCGGACGGCCGATCATGTTCCCGATCGACCAGAGCGGTCAGGACGTCACCAGGTGGAAGTTCCTCCACAACTGCATGCCCGCCACGACCATGACGTCTTCGATGGTGTACGCCCACGCTCGCGCGTCCGACGGGTGGTTGTTCGCGGACGGACAGTGGCGGGATGCGGAATCGTTCGCCGCGGCGCTGATCGCCGCCGGTGTCTCCCAGCACAGCCCCCGCACGCAACTGATCTTCGCGATCGAGGTCTACTCCGGCTACTCGCGGCACGTCGACGTGGTGCGGGAGGTCGTGCGGCTCCTGCGCGGTGACGGCCCCTACCGGGACGTGATCGTCAACACCGCTGCGCTGCGGGCAAATCCGCAGGCCGGGGTGGTCGACTTCGCGGCCAACGGTTTCGAGCGGGTGTCGGATCTGCGGATCACCGACGTCGACTGGCAGGAGCTGGTCGACGGGAACGGCCACCTGCACGGCGCCGCTGTGCTGGACGACCCTTCGTACTACCGGGGTCTGCTGAAGGGTGTGCGGTTCGTCAACGACTACAACCTGCGCATCGCCCGCCTGGCGGCCGACGTCACCAATCCCTATGAGGGTGCGCGCTTCAGGTTGCTGCCCTGGACGATGTCCGTCGGGGGAAACCGGGTTCGGCCTTTCGTGATGTACCTCGTGAGCCGGGATTCGCACTACGTGATCCGGTCGATGGACGGTCAGCTCCACGACCTTTCAGCTCGTGAGATGGCGCGCTTGCTGGTGTCACCCGCGTTCCGGCGGGCGTTCACGGACCCGCACGTCCGTCGGCCGCTGGTGCTGGTCACCGATGCGGACGTGCCGAACAGCGCGCTCAACCGGGAGTT
Source organism: Actinosynnema sp. NPDC023658 (assembly GCF_040639995.1). Taxonomy (NCBI): domain Bacteria; kingdom Bacillati; phylum Actinomycetota; class Actinomycetes; order Pseudonocardiales; family Pseudonocardiaceae; genus Actinosynnema; species Actinosynnema sp. NPDC023658. The sequence goes on from NZ_JBFAAX010000149.1 coordinate 4,337, forward strand.
GCTCGACCTGCTGGTGGAGGAGATCGGCGTCCGGACCTACTTCGAGTACTCCGGCCCTGTGGGCTTCTACTCGATGACGAAGAACGGTGAAGTCGCCGCGGCGCCCGCTGAGCTGATCCTGTCCCAGGACAACTGGTTCACCTCCGGGCCGGAGTTGACGCAGAACGTCGTGTCGGTTCAACGGCACGAGGGTGTGTTCGCGCTGGCAGACGACGCGCGCCTGGGGGCCGAGCTGGTCGGTGTCGTGCGGGGTGTCGTGCAGGGCACGTTCGACGATCGGCCGTGGGGTGAGGTGTCGCCGCTGGTCGTGGCGGTGAGCTCGACGGAGGGGTACGCCGTTGTGCCCACGGTTGACGGCGGGCAGATCGAACTGGGAGGGGAGGAGGTCTTCTACGCGCTTCCCGAGGAGGACGACTCCCAGCAGTCGTCGGAGCCGGCGCCCGACCGTCCGGTGGTGCTGGTGGGTGAGGACACCGGCACTCGGGTGGGCGTCGGCGGTTTCGGGTTCGACTTCGCCTCGGCGTTGCACATGGTGGACGATTTCCGCGATGTCTACGCGATGACGCGGGACGAGCGGGGTCGTCCGGTGTTCGCGCTGGTGTCGGGTCTGCGGGGCGGCGATATCGAGTTGGAGTCACTGGAGAACTCCGCGGGCAACGTGGTCGCGGTGGTGGTGCGGTCCGCTGGTGACGAGGCCGAGGTCGAGGACGCGCGGCAGTGGGCGTACAACGTCACCTCCGAAAAGGTGGAGCGGTTCTGGAACGCGGCCACCGGTCGGTTCGAGGATTCGCCGTGGTCGATGGGTCCGCAGCCGTTGTTGATCCTTGCCACGCGGCAAGGGGAGCAGTACCTGGCGATGCGCTTGGACGGGGTGGATGCGGCCCTGTCCGTGGTTGGGTTGACCGGCGCTCTGAACGGCAGTGAGCTGGTGAGGAGGGCTGCGGGCTACGCCCCGGATGTGGATTTCGTGTTCGCCGCGTTGGGCGACGCATCGGTCGAGCCGGTGGGTTTCGGCGCGGGGATGTTGGCGGGTGGTTACTCGCGGCGGGTGCACTGGCCGGATGGTCGCCTGGCGCTTTGGGACGACGGGGGAATCGCCGTCCAGGGTGGTGGTTTCCGGACGGTCGAACGGGTCGAGCCGGGTGTCGACGACTTCGTGACCTACCCGATCCGGGAAGCCGTCACTGGGCGCACGAAGGGGCAGGTCTACCCGGACTCGCTGAAAGATCTCCTGGTCATGCCGAGTATCAACCAACGGGCGGAGCACTCCGGCTTCAGGCGTTACATCAGGGAAGTCACCATCCAAACGGCTGACGGCGGTGTGGAGTACCGCGATGAGAAGCTGCCCATGAAGTGGACGAAGCGCTCGGCGCGGACGTGGCAGATCGTCGTGCACGGTGAGCCGGGCAGCGTGGCCGTCCGGTTGCGCACCGGCCACCCCTTCCGGTTCGGCGACCAGATGACGCTGTCGCCGCAAGTCGCGGCGCGAGTGATGACGCGGAACGAGATCTACCGCTCGACGCCCCACCCACAGGGCGAGCAGAAGGTCACCACCGCCTGCTCGATCAACCGGGTCCCGGACGGGGGTGGTCACCCGTTGGCGTCGTACCTGGTGGGGGCGTTCGAGGAGGTGGACGGCTTCCCTGCGACGGTCTGGGCAGCGGATCAGGTGGTGGAAGTCGAGGGCCTCACGGGCAGGCGGTCCGTCCTGGAGAACGGGTTCTACCGGAGGGCGGTGCGTCCTGGGGAGGAGGCCGTCGACTCATCCGACGAGGACTTCTCGGACACCGATTCCGAGTCCGGTGTCGACACCCACTCCGGTGTCAGCACCTCTTTCGATGCTCCTGCCCCTCGCGCTGTGTTGCCGGAGCGTGTGGTGTTGCGGGACGGGTTGGGGGGTGTGGTGGGTGCTGGCTTCCTGTCCGGTGGTGAGGCGCAGGTAGTGGTGGAGGCGTTCGCGTCGGGTGCGGGTGTTCCGGGTGTGTTCAGCGTGGTGGCGCATCGGGGTCCGGAGGGTGTGCGGGTTCCGTTGAAGTCCGGTGGTTTCGAGTATTTGGGTGATCGTGCTTTTGTGCGGTTGTTGGTGGGGATGCGGTTGTTCGCGCCGGATGTTCCGGTGCGGTTCCTGATGTGTGGTGTGGCGGATTCGGGTGCGTTGCGGGATGAGTTGCGGCGGTTGGGTCATGTGGGTGGGGTGGAGACGTTCGCGGGTCGGGTGCGGGTGTCGCGCTCGGGAGAGGTCCGGGTGTTGGATCCGGATGAACAGCCAGGCTCCCCGCAGGACTCGGTGGTGCTGGCCGACCCCGGACCGGTGATCGCGTTCCCGGCTGCGCCGAACGGCCAGGACGTCGCCAGGTGGAGGAACCTCTACGATCGAGTCCCCACCTCGGACGAAGGCCCTCCGCCGGTCTACGTCTTCGCCCACGCCCACCACCTCGACGGTCGGTTGTTCGCGAACGGCCAGTGGCGGGACGCCGCGTCGTTCGCCGACGCGCTCGTCGAGGCCGGCATTTCCCAGCACGACCCCCGCGCACAACTGATCTTCATGGTCGAGGTCTACTCCGCGAACCCGCGGCACGTCGACGTGGTGCAGGAGGTCGCACGGCTGCTGCGCGGTGACGGCCCCTATCGGGACGTGTCCGTGAACACCGCTTCGTTGCAGATCGATCCGCACACCGGGTTGGTCGACGTCGCCTCGGCCGGGATCGAGCGGGTGTCGGAGGTGCTGATCACCGACGTCGACTGGCAGGAGCTGATCGACGGGAACGGCCGGCTGCACGGCGCCGCCATGTTGGACTGCCCCTCGTACTACCAGGGCCTGGTCAAGGGTGTGCGGTTCGTCGACGACTACAACCTGCGCGTCGCCCGGCTGGCGGCTGACGTGACCAGGCCCTACCACGATGTGCGCTACAGCCTGCTGCCCTGGACGATGTCCGTGGGGGACAACCGGGTTCGGCCGTTCATGGTGTACCTGGCGAGCCAGGGGCCGTACTACGTGGTCCGGTTGGTCGACGGTCGGCTCCGCGACCTCTCGGTCCCTGAGATGGCGCGCTTGTTGGTGTCGCCCGCGTTCCAGCGGGCGTTGACAGAACCGCACGTCCGTCGGCCGCTGGTGCTGATCACCGATGCGGACGTGCCGAACAGCGCGCTCAACCAGGAGTTGCTCGACCTGCTGATGGAGCAGATCGGCGTCCGGCCGCACCACGAGTACTCCGGGCCCGTGGGCTTCTTCACGTTGGTGAACAACAACGGTGAAGTTGTCGCGGCACCCCCCGAGCTGGTCCTGTCCCGGGACTGCCAGTTCACCTCCGGGTCGGCGTTGACGCAGTACGACGTGTCGACCCGGAAAGACGGGGGTGTGTTCGCGCTGGCGGAGGCCGCGGACCTCGGGCCGGACCTGGTCGGTATCGCGCGGGACGTCGCGCGGGGTGCGTTCGGGGACCAGCCGTGGGGTGAGGCGTCGCCTCTGGTGGTCGCCGTGCTCTCCGGGCAGCGGACGGACGGTGGCCCCGTCGTCGTGCCCATCGTCAACGGTGGGTACGTCGTCGTGCCCACGCTTGACGGCGGGCACCTCGAACTGGGTGGGCAGGAGGTCCTCGCCGCGCTTGCGGAGGAGGAGGACTTCCGCCAGGAGTGGGTGGCGGAGCCGGGGCGTCCGGTGGTGTTGGTGGGTGAGGACGCGGGCACTCGGGTGAATCCTGGTGGTTTCGGGTTCGACTTCGCCTCTATGTCGCACGCCTCGCGCGACTTCCGCGATGTCTACGCGATGACGCGGGATGAGCGGGGTCGTCCGGTGTTCAGGTTGGTGTCGGGTCTGCGGGCCGGTGATGTCGCGCTGGAGCCGTTGAGGAACTCCGCGGGCAACGTGGTCGCGGTGGTGGTGCGGTCCGCGGGTGACGAGGTCGAGTTCGAGCGTGCGCGGCGGTGGGCGCACAACGCCACGGTTGGGACGATCAGGCATTTCTGGAACGCGACCACCGGTCGGTTCGAGGATTCGCCGTGGTCGGCGGGTCGGCGGCCGTTGCTTGTGCTGGCCACGCGGCAGGGGGAGCGGTACCCGGCGACGCGTTCGGACGGGGTGGACGCGGTCCTGTCCGTGGATGGGTTGACCGGTGCCCTGCACGGCAGCGAGCTGGTGAGGAAAGCGGCGGGCTTCCTTCCGGATGTGGATTTCGTGTTCGCCGCGTTGGGCGACGCATCGGTCGAGCCGGTGGGCTTCGGCGCGGGGATGTTGGCGGGTGGTTACTCGCGGCGGGTGCACTGGCCGGATGGTCGCCTGGTGCTCCGGGACGACGGGCAGATCGCTGTCGAGGGTGGTGGTTTCCGGACGGTCGAACGGGTCGAGCCGGGTGTCGACGACTTCGTGACCTACCCGATCCGGGAGGCCGTCACGGGGCGCACGAAGGGGCAGGTCTACCCGAACGAGGCCCTCGATTTCCTTTACATGCCGAGCATCGACCAATGGTCGGAGAATTCGGGTTTCCGGCGTTACATCAGGGAGGTCACCGTCCAGGCGGCTGACGGCGGTGTGGAGCGCCGTGACGAGAAGCTGCCCATGAAGTGGACGAAGCGCTCGGCGCGGACGTGGCAGATCGTCGTGCACGGTGAGCCGGACAGCGTGGATGCCCGGCTGCGCACCGGCCACCCGTTCCGGTTCGGCGACCGGTTGGCGCTGTCGTCGGAGGTCGCGGCACGGGTGCTGACGCGGAACTCGGTCTACCGCTCGGTGCCCCACCCGCAGGGCGAGCAGAAGGTCGCTTCCGCCTGCTCGATCAACCGGGTCCCGGACGGGGGTGGTCACCCGTTGGCGTCGCACCTGGTGAAGGCGTTCGAAGAGGTGGACGGCTTCCCGGCGACGGTCTGGGCCGCTGACCGGAAGGTGGAAGTCGAACCCCTCACGGGCAGGCGCTCGGTCAAGGATGCGTTCGACCTGGTCCCCGAGGTCGGCGCGGCCCAGCAGGCGCAGCAGCTCCGACCGGGCCGACGTGACGCGGGCCAGGGCGTCCGCGATGGCCGGGGTGTGCCGCAGCACGTCCTCGACGACCATCTGGATGTACTCGACCAGCAGGTTGCGGAACCCGGAGATCTCCTCCGGCGCCAGGTGGTGCCGCGTCACGACCTGGCCCAGGTAGGCGTAGAAGTCGCGCACGGTCGCGGCCAGCTCGGCGTGCTGGAGGAACAGCGTGGTGACCTGCTCGGCCAGCACCTCGCGCGGACGGCTCGCGCCGCTGATCAACGCCTCCGACAGCGACTGCCCGAGCCGGTCCAGGCCGCGCTCCACGGCGGGCAGCAGCTCGCGCGACACCTCCCGCGCGCCCTCGGGCACGCGCAGCAGCTCGTCCACGTCCCGCTGCACCCGGACGGCGAGCTTGCTGACCTGGTAGCGGACGCTGCCGTGCTGGAACTCCGCGATGCTGGAGGCCACCACCTCGCGCCTGCCCTGCACCAGGTTGCCCCACTCGACCAGCTGCCGGAGGCGGTTGATCACGTTCTCGATGCGCGACTCGCCCGGCTCGACCCGGCCCTCCCGCTCGGCGCCCGCCAACGCCCCCGCGACCTCGCCCGCGGACAGGTCCGCCAGCAGCGTCGACGTGAACAGCCGCATGATCGCCAGGTACGTGCGCTGGTGGTCGCGCGCGTCCAGGTAGGCGTAGAGCTTGAGGCGGCCGGCTGGTTCCACGGTGGGCCACCCTAATGCTGCGGTCCGACACGTGCGGTCTACCGTGCCCGTGTGAGTCTGGGGCGCGCGGTGGGGTTGGTGCTGGGCGTGGCCGCTGACGCGGTGTTCGGCGACCCGCGGAGGTATCACCCGGTAGCGGGATTCGGACGTGCGGCGGCGGCGTTGGAGCGCAGGCTGTACCGCGACCACCGGGCGGCCGGCGTGGCGCACACGGCGGTGCTGGTCGGCGGCACGGTCCTCGCCGGTGTCGCGGTGGAACGGCTCGGCAGCCGCAGCCAGGTGGCGCAGGCCCTGACCACGGCCGCCGCGACGTGGGTCGTGCTGGGAGGGTCGTCGCTGGCCGACGAGGGCACCGCGATGGGCCGTGAGCTGGACGGCGGCGACCTGGAAGCGGCGCGCAATCGTTTGCCCCACCTGTGCGGGCGCGAGCCGCGGAAGCTGGACACGATGGGGCTGGCGAAGGCGACCGTCGAGTCCGTGGCGGAGAACACGTCCGACGCCGTGGTCGCGCCGCTGTTCTGGGGCGCGGTCGCGGGCGTGCCGGGCCTGCTCGGCTACCGCGCGGCGAACACCCTCGACGCCATGGTCGGCCACCGCGACGACCGGTACCGCCGGTTCGGGTGGGCCTCGGCCCGGCTGGACGACGTGGCGAACCTGCTGCCGTCACGGCTGGCCGCGCTGCTCACGGCGGCGGGCGCACCGGTCGTCGGCGGGTCGGCGGGCGAGGCGTGGCGGACGTGGCGGCGGGACGCGGCGGCGCACCCCAGCCCCAACGCGGGCCAGGTGGAGGCGGCGTTCGCCGGCGCGCTGGAGGTCCGGCTGGGCGGTCGCACGGTGTACGCGCACGGCGCGGAGGACCGGCCGGTGCTCGGGCACGGCCGCAACCCCGACGCGGGGCACGTGACGCGGGCGGTGGAGCTGTCGCGGGTGGTCGGCGCGTCGGCGGCGGCCGTGACCGCGGTCATCGCGCTGGCGCGGCCTCGTCTTCGGCGAGCTGTTCGGCGACGGACTTCCGCCTGACCTTGGCCTTCGGGTCCGGTTCGCGCAGCGCGCCGCCGGGGCGGACCTCGCGGACGGTGAAGTACAGCCACCCGCCGAGCGCCATCGCGCCGAACGCGATCCACTGCAGCGCGTAGGAGAAGAACGGCCCCGCGTCGAGCTTCGGCAGCGGCAGGGCCTCCTCGCCGCCGGGTTGGCCCTCGGTGAGCTGGAAGTAGCCCGGCCGCAGGTCGAGCCCGGCGGCCCGGCCGACGACGGCGGAGTTCACCGAGTACACCTGCCGGTGCCGGTCCTCCTGGAACGCGTCGCGGTCGTCGGACTCGTCGCGGCGGGCCAGCGCCACGAGCGTCACCTCACCGGTGGGCACGGGCTCGAGGTCGGGCACCTTGATCCCGTTGACCGGCCGCACGTAGCCGCGGTCGACCAGCACCACCGGCCCGCCGGAGACCTGGAACGGGGTCAGCACCTCGAACGCCGCCTCGCCCTGCACGGTCCGCAGCCGCGCCACCGCCTGCCCGTCCGGCAGGTAGCGGCCGGTCAGCGTGACGCCGCGCCACTCGACGTCGGCGTTGGACCGGTCGAGCAGCGTGGTGACCGGCACCGGGTCGGTGCGCAGCGACGTGGTGACCGCGGCGTTCTGCGCCTCCCGCTCGGCGTCGCGGCCGAACTGCCACGGCGCGAGCAGCGTGAAGCACGCGCCCGCGAACACCCAGACCGCCAGCGTCAACGCCAGCCACCCGGGCTGCAACAGGAACTTCAACCGCACGTGACCACGGTAAGCCCTAGGCGGTTGTGACCTGCACCCGGTCGAAGCGGGCGGTGAAGCCGGGGCCCGTGGGCGCGGCCACCATCACGCCGGCCAGCGTCCGGGCCTCGGGCGGGAAGTAGGCCAGCCGCAGCATGGTCGTCGGCTCGGCGTCCTCCACGCCGTAGCGGACGGTGACCGCGTCGCCCTCGCGCACCGCGGCGATCGTGACCCGGCCGACGCGCCCGGCCGGCACCACCGACCAGTCGGAGAAGTCCCTGGTCACGACCGTGCTGACCTGGAACTCGTCGTCGACGAGCTCGACGCCCGCCTTGATCCAGTTCCGCTCGTCGAGCCACAGCGCGATGCCGGCCTGGTCGTACTGGGCGGCGTAGTCCGCGGTGAAGGAGGCGGAGACGGTGAAGTCGCCGGTCAGGGGCACGCCCAGGACGTGCCCGCTGTCGCGGTCGTAGCCGTAGTGCGTGCTGCGCCAGAAGTCGGTCTCCGGATCGCTGGTGATGGCCAGCCCGTCCAGGTCGGTCCACGACCGGGGCTCGTTGAGCCACTGCCAGTCGTCGCGGTCGAACGCCGTGATCCCCATCGGGTCATCATCGCAGCGATCGCGCCGTCGACAACGCCTGTTGGGCGTAGCCGCGGCCGAACAGCACGGCGTGCACCAGCACCGGGAACAGCTGGTGCATCGGCACCCGTTCGCGCCACCCGTCGGCCAGCGGCGCGGCCTCGTCGTAGGCGGCCAGCACCCGGTCCAGGTGCGGGCAGCCGAACAGGGCGAGCATGGCCAGGTCGGTCTCCCGGTGCCCGCCGTGGGCGGCGGGGTCGACGAGCCACGCGCGGTGTGGGAATACGCGCCCGCGCCCGAGTCGCGGGACATCGCGAACCTCAAGCCGAACTACCGGATGTTCATCGAC
>NZ_JBFAAX010000150.1:0-12662 GCF_040639995.1 Actinosynnema sp. NPDC023658
CGGCTTCGTCCAGCCTAAGGCACCCGAACCCATGTCAAATCGGGCCTTGGTGGGGTGGTGCGGGGGCGTTGGGGTGGGGGTTAAGAGGTGATGGTTTTGGTCAGGTCGGTGAGGACTTCTTCGGCGGCCAGGACGCCCAGACCGAGGAACCAGGTCTCGTCGCTCACGGGCTTGGCGTGGCCCGCCTTGACGGCGTTGAGCGTCTGCCAGAGCGGTCCGCCCAGGACTTGGTCCTGAGCGGTCTTGGTCTGGTTTCCGTAGGTTCCGATGAGGATCCAGTCGGCGTCCGCCTGGGTGATCTGCTCGGTGCTCACCTCGACGGCCAGGTCGTCCACCTGGCTGGCCGGGGGTTGGGGCAGACCGGCGTCGATGAGGATCGTGCCGATGAACGACTTCTTGGCGTAGAGCCTGGTCTTGCCCGGCATGAAGCGGAGCATGGTGATGGTCGGGCGCTTGCCCGTCCTGCTCTCGATGTCCTCACCGACCTGCTTGGCGTGGGCCTCGTAGTCGGAGATCAGCTTCTCGGCTTCGGCGGACTTGTCCAGGGCCGCGGCGTTGAGGCGGAAGTTCTCCTTCCACGTGTAGCCGGGGCGGACGGCGAAGACGGTCGGCGCGATCTCCGACAGCTTCGGGTACTGCTGCTCGGCGCGCAGCTGCGAGCCGATGATCAGGTCCGGCTGGAGCTTGGCGATCGTCTCCAGGTTGAGGCTGGTGGTGCCGCCGACGTTCTCCGGGCTGCCGGCCTTGTCACCGATGTAGGTCGGCATCGTGGGCGCACCGTCGGGGTAGGCGACGCCGACCGGCTTGATGCCCAGCGCGACGACGTTGTCCAGCTCGCCGCCGTCGAGGACGACGACGCGTTCCGGCCGCTTCTCGACGACGGTCTCGCCCATGGCGTGCTTGATCGTGCGGGGGAACTGGCCGGGCTTGGCGTCGGTGCCGAACCCGGCGCTCTTCTCGCCCGCCTGCCCGAACTCCGCACCGCCCTGCGCCACCGCGGGTTTGTCGCTGGGCGTGTCGGTCTGGCCGCACGCCGCGAGGGTGAGGGCGGCTACGAGCAGGGCTGCGGTCCTGATGTTCGACACTCCGTGGTTCCTCCGCTACTGACCTGGTGTTCTTAGGGTTGCCTCACCGTAGCTTCCGCTTTCCGGGTGGCTCCGGGTGGAGTAGTAATGAGGTGATCAGCGTCGATCGGGAGGTCACCCGTGAAGAAGATCATCAACGATCCGGCGACCGTGGTGGTGGACGCGTTGCGCGGCATGGCGCTCGCGCACGCCGACCTGGTGGACGTCCAGTACGAGCCGGCGGTCGTGGCGCGGGTGGACGCGCCGGTGCCGCGGAAGGTGGCCCTGGTCTCGGGCGGGGGTTCGGGGCACGAGCCGTTGCACGGCGGGTTCGTCGGGCGGGGGATGCTCGACGCGGCCTGCCCCGGCCCGGTGTTCACGTCACCGACCCCTGATCAGGTGGCGGCGGCGGTGAGCCGGGTGGACGGTGGCGCGGGCACGTTGCTGATCGTGAAGAACTACACCGGTGACGTGCTGAACTTCGAGACCGCCGGCGAGCTCGTCGAGGGCGTGGACGTGCGGATGGTCGTGATCGACGACGACGTGGCGGTCAAGGACTCGCTCTACACGGCCGGTCGGCGCGGTGTGGGTGGGACGGTGCTGTTGGAGAAGATCGTCGGTGCCGCGGCGGAACGCGGGGTCGACCTCGACGGGTGCGAGGCGTTGGCGCGGCGGGTCGTCGCGCAGGTGCGGTCGATGGGGTTGGCGTTGACGGCCTGCACGGTGCCGCACGCGGGGGAGCCGTCGTTCACGCTCGCGGACGACGAGATGGAGCTGGGGATCGGCATCCACGGCGAGCCGGGTCGTCGGCGGGTGCCGGTGGGGTCGGCCGACGAGATGGTGCGGGCGCTGCTGGACCCGGTCCTGGAGGACCTGCCGTTCGGTGAGGGCGACCGGGTGCTGCTGTTCACCAACTCGATGGGCGGCACGCCGTTGATCGAGTTGTACTTGGCGCACGGCATCGCGGAACGACTCCTCGCGGAACGGGGGATCACGGTGGAACGGCGGCTGGTCGGCCCGTACGTCACGAGCCTGGAGATGCAGGGCATGAGCCTGACCCTGCTCAAGCTGGACGACGAGATGCTTCAGCTGTGGGACGCGCCCGTGCACACCCCGGCGCTGCGGTGGGGCGTCTGATGGCGTGCACGGCGCAGGACGTCGCGGAGGCGATGCGGGCGGTGGCGGCGGTCGTCGTCGAGCACCGCGAGGAGCTGATCAGGCTGGACCGGGAGATCGGTGACGGCGACCACGGCGAGAACCTGGCCCGCGGCTTCACCGCTCTGGTGTCCAAACTGGATGCCGACGTGCCGGCGTCGCCCGGCGGGGTGCTCCGGTTGGTGGCGACGACGTTGATCTCGACGGTCGGCGGCGCGGCCGGCCCGCTGTACGGGACGGCGTTCCTGCGCGCCGCCACGGCGGTCGGGGACGTGGCGGAGGTGGACGGCCCGGCGGTCGCGGCGGCGTTGCGGGCGGCGCTGGACGGGGTGGTGACGCGGGGCAAGGCCGCGTTGGGGGACAAGACGATGGTGGACGCCCTCACGCCCGCCGTGGCGGCCGCGGAGTCCGTGGCGGTCACCGGTGGCGGGGTGGCGGAGGTGCTGGGGGCGGCGGCCGACGCGGCCGAGATGGGCGCGGACTCGACCGTGCCGATGATGGCGCTCAAGGGCCGTGCGTCCTACCTGGTCGAACGCAGCATCGGGCACCTCGACCCGGGCGCGCGTTCGACGGCGCTGGTGCTGCGGACGCTGGCGGGACGTGCGCGGTGATCGGGCTCGTCGTGGTGTCGCACAGCGCGCAGCTGGCGTCGGGCGTGGCCGAGCTGGCCGGGCAGATGGCGCCGTCGGTGACGATCGTGCCGTCCGGTGGCGACGGGTCGGGAGGGTTGGGCACGGACTACCTGGCGGTCGGTGAAGCCATCGCGCGGGCCGATTCCGGGTCGGGTGTGGTCGTGCTGTTCGACCTCGGCAGCGCGCGGATGGTCGCTGACATGGCCGCCGAGGAGGCGGAGGGGTCCGTGGTCGTCGTGGACGCGCCGTTGGTCGAGGGCGCGGTGGCGGCGGCGGTGCGGGCGCAGGGCGGGGCGGGGTTGGCGGCGGTGGCGTCGGCCGCCTCGGCCGCGGCGGCGGTGTTCTCCGGTGCGGTGTCCGAGGGGACGGGCGTGGCCGCCGTGGGGGACGCGGTGCGGACGGAGGTCGAGTTGACCAACTCCGTCGGGCTGCACGCGCGGCCGGCGGCGATGGTCGTGCGGGCGTTGGACTCGTTGGCCGCCTCGGTGGTGGTGCGGTTCGGTGAGGAGGAGGCGGACGCGAAGAGCGTGCTGGCGCTGATGGGCCTGGGTGCCCCGGGCGGCGCGCGGATCGAGGTGGTGGCGACCGGTGCGGACGCGGCGGAAGCCGTGCGGAGGGTGGAAGAACTGGCGTCGCGCCGGTTCGGCGAGTAGCCGGACCTGGAACGATCACTTGCTCGATACGGATGGTGAAGCTCACGCGAACGATGCGTGACGGCCGTGGGATAGTCGCGGCAAGTTACCGTTCGGTAGCCACTCCGTCGAGTGGGAGGTAAGCAGTGACGCGCCAGTTCAGCACGGTCGGAGTCGTCGGTCTCGGCACGATGGGCGCCGGTATCGCCGAAGTCCTCGCCCGGACCGGCATCACTGTGGTGGCGGTGGACGTGGACGAGGCGGGCCTCGCGCGGGGACGCGGTCACCTGGAGCACTCGACGGACCGCGCGGTGGCGGGCGGCAAGCTGTCGGCGGACGAGCGGGACGCCACGCTGGGCCGCATCTCGTACGCCACCTCGCTGGACGCGCTGGCCGGGGTCGACCTGGTCGTCGAGGCCGTGCCGGAGCGGATCGAGCTGAAGGCGGCCGTGTTCGCGGAGCTGGACCGGATCTGCGGGCCGGACGTCGTCTTCGCGTCCAACACCTCGTCCCTGTCGATCACCGAGATCGGCGTCCACACCGGACGTCCGGGCAAGGTCGTCGGCCTGCACTTCTTCAACCCGACGCCGGTGCTGAAGCTGGTCGAGGTGATCCGCACGGTCGTCACCGAGCCGGACGTGGTGACCGACGTGGTCGCGTTCGCGGAAGGGCTGGGCAAGACGCCGGTCGTCATCGGTGACCGGGCCGGGTTCATCGCCAACGCGCTGCTGTTCGGCTACCTCAACCACGCGGTGCGGATGTACGAGTCCCGTTACGCGACGCGGGAAGACCTCGACGCGGCCATGCGGTACGGCTGCGGCTACCCGATGGGTCCGCTGGCGCTGCTCGACCTGATCGGGCTGGACACGGCGTACGAGATCCTGGACACGATGTACCACCAGTCGCGCAACCGCCTGCACGCCCCGGCGCCGCTGCTCAAGCAGATGATCACGGCCGGGCTGCTGGGTCGCAAGAGCGGGCGCGGCTTCTACACCTACGACGGGCCGGACTCGCCGGTCGTCGTGCCGGACGTGCACACGCCGGTCGCGTCGGAGGAGGGCGTGCCGGCGCGCGAGGTCCAGCGGGTCGGGGTGATCGGCACCGGGACCATGGCGACCGGCATCGTCGAGGTGTTCGCCAAGCGCGGGTACGACGTGGTGCTGCGGGCGCGTTCGGCGGAGAAGGCGGACGGCGCGGTGGCCAAGGTGCGCAAGTCGTTGGAGAAGGCGGTCTCGCGGGGCAGGCTGTCGGCGGAGGACCGGGACGCCGCGCTGGCCCGCGTCACGCCCGCGGTGGAGTTCTCGGACCTGGCCGACTGCGACCTGGTCGTCGAGGCGGTGGCCGAGGAGCTGTCGGTCAAGAAGGCCGTGTTCGAGGCGTTGGACGAGGTGTGCAAGCCCGGCGCGGTGCTGGCCACCACGACGTCCTCGCTGCCGGTGATCGAGTGCGCCGCCGCCTCCGAGCGGCCCGGTGACGTCGTCGGCCTGCACTTCTTCAACCCGGCGCAGGTGATGAAGCTGGTGGAGGTCGTCGAGACGATCTCGACGTCGGCGGACGTCGTGGCCACGGCCCGGCGCGTGTGCCTCGACCTGGGCAAGGTGCCGGTGCACTGCGGCGACCGGGCCGGGTTCATCGTCAACGCGCTGCTGTTCCCGTACCTCAACGACGCGGTGAAGATGCTGGAGGCGCACTACGCGTCGGCCGACGACATCGACAACGCGATGAAGGTCGGCTGCTCGCTGCCGATGGGGCCGTTCGAGCTGCTGGACGTGGTGGGGCTGGACGTGTCGCTGGCCATCGAGCGGACCCTCTACCTGGAGTTCCGCGAGGCGGGCTTCTCACCCGCGCCGCTGCTGGAGCACCTGGTGAAGGCCGGTCGGCTCGGTCGCAAGACCGGCAAGGGCTTCCGCGACTACGCGGCCTGACGGTCGGGCGGCGGGTGTGCCCGGCGGGGCGCGTTCGGCGGGTCCGACGGGCACGTTGTGCGGGCTGATGCACCGGCGGGATCCGGCGTTTGGCATCGTGGTGCCCATGCGGCGTGTGGTGATCTCGCTCCTGGTGGCGGCGTTCGGTCTGACGAGCGCCTGCGCGTACACGGTCAACGGCACCCCGGTGGCGGAACAGGTGCTCGACGTCGACCCGCCGTTCACGTCGGCGCAGCCCGCACCGTCGGAGTCCGGGGACCCCTCCGCCGACCCCTCTGCCGACCCTTCCGGTGAGCCGAACGCGGACGTGGGCGACATCTGCTCGTTGATCGGGTGGAAGGACCTGCCGTACGACGTGCCGGACAAGGGCGCGAAGCCGACCGACACCGGGTACGACAAGTCGTTCGACCAGTCGTGCAAGTGGCAGACGTCGGTCGGGTCGCTGGACGTGGGCGTGACCCTCCGGTTCCGCGCCGGGCGGTCGATCACGCTGGAGCAGAGCAACGGCGAGTTCGACCTGGCGGACCGGAAGGTCACCTACTTCGACCGGACCACGGACACGTCCGTGCAGCCGTCGTGCGTGCTGGTGATGGACTACGCCGGTGGCGGCCTGGGGATCATCGTGATCGACGGCTCGGCCCGCTACGGCGCGATCTGCGACCAGGGCAAGAAGGTGGCCGAGACGCTCCTGGCCAAGGAACCGGCCAACTGACCGCCCCACCGGCGACTACTCCGCCGGTGACCGTCCCATCGGTGATCCCCGCCGGTGACCGTCCCGCCGACCTAGTACGGGTGCTGGCGGGTGGCGTCGTGGGTGGTGGGGGTCAGCTGCAGCAACCGCCGCCGCAGCACCCGCCGCCACCGCCGCCGGCCGGGGCGTTGGCCTTGCCGCTCAGACCGGCCATGGAGAGCAGCTTCACGGTGTCGTCGTGGCCGTTCGGGCACGGCGCGGGCGCGGAGGCTTCGTCCATCGACCGCTTGACGTCGAAGGTCGACCCGCACGCCTTGCAACGGAACTCGTAAGTGGGCACGTCCGCCATTCTCCCCGGCGGGGCGGTGCGAGCACCAGCAAGGGCACCCTCATCAGGTGAAACGTTCGCCGTCGGGGTGCGGACAGCAGTCCGGCGGCAGTGTCACGCCCATCTCGGTCACCGAGGGGGCGCGGTCGCCACGACCTGCTGGCACCCGCTCACCCAGTGGACCGTGGGCGGTCACCCGGGGCGAGCCCGGATACCCTCGTTTCTCGTGCCACGCCGTAACCGCCCGCAACGCCCGGCCGAGCCCTCACCCATCGGTGGGCACGGTTGGGCACGCGCCGAGAGCGCTCAGGACGGCGAGTGGCTGGTTCGCACCGTCTCCGGTGCCGCGACCACCAAGACCTACCGCTGCCCTGGTTGCGACCACGAGATCCGCCCCGGCACACCCCACGTCGTAGCCTGGCCCGCCGCGGACTACGGCTCCGTGGAAGACCGCCGCCACTGGCACCAGGGCTGCTGGACGTCACGCACCAGGCGAGGCCCCACCTCGCGCCGCTGGTAACCGTCCGTACGCACCGGATTCGGATCGACCCGACTCCAGCCGCGCCCGGCAGCCAGGGAACCCGGGGGCCAGGACTCGCTGTCGGATCGCCGGGCGTGCGACCTGCGTTGGCTGCGCCGCGCGGCCGTCTTGGTCGCTCGCTGTGGTGGCACGATGGTGCTGTGGGTGCGGAGGACGGCGAAGTGCTGATCAAGGCCAACACCGTGCTCCCGGCACGCCGGGAGGCGGTGACGCTCCAGACCGAGGACGGGCTTGCCCTGGTCGGTGAGCTGGCCCTGCCGGCTGAACGGGAGCCTCGCGCCACGGTGGTGCTGCTGCACCCCCTGCCGACCCACGGCGGGATGATGGACTCCCACCTCTACCGCAAGGCGGCGTGGCGGCTGCCCGCGTTGGCCGACCTGGCGGTGTTGCGGTTCAACACGCGCGGTACGGCCAGTGCGGCCGGGTGCAGCGAGGGCGCGTTCGACCACGCCGTGGGCGAGCGGCTGGACGTGGCCGCGGCCCTGGCGTTCACGGCCGAGCGCGGGTTGCCCTCGGTGTGGCTCGTGGGCTGGTCGTTCGGCACGGACCTCGCCCTGATGCACGGGTGCGACCCGCTGGTCGAGGGCACCGTGTTGATCTCACCTCCTCTGCGGTGGAGCAGGACCGAGCACCTGCGTGCCTGGGCGCGCGCGGGCAAACCGGTGGTGTGCCTTGTGCCCGAGTTCGACACCTACCTGCCACCGGCGCAGGCCCGGCAGCGGTTCGGCGCGGACATCCCGACCGCGGACGTCATCGACTTCCCCGGCGCCAAGCACCTCATGGTCGGGCACACCGAAGAGGTGCTGGACGCCATCGTGGCCGCGGTCGTGCCCGAGGTGCCCACGCCGTTGCCGCGCACCTGGTCCGGCCCCCACGAGCAGCATCACGTGGTCATCGCGACCTCCTGACGCCGCCAGACCAGCACCGGACCCTCGGGCGTCCTGCTGTCGCCCACGTGCGCGAAGCCCAGCTTCTCCGCGACGCGCTGGGAGGGCGTGTTGTCGGGATCGGTGATGATCGCCACCGGGCGGTCCGGCCGGGCCCGACCCGCCCAGTCGACGGCCGCGCGCGCCATCTCCGAGGCGTAGCCGCGACCCCAGTGCCGGGGGCGGAACCGGTAGAACAGGTTGAGCACCCGCTCACCGTCCACCTCGTGGTGGCGCAGGCCGCCGAACCCGATGACCTCCCCCGTCTCCGGCAGCTCCACCGCCCAGTACCCGATGCCGTCGTGCGCCCAGTGGGCCTGCCACTCGGCCAACATCTTCGCCGCCTGCTCCGCCGACGGTGGGCCCGACGGGTTGAAGCGGTTGGTCTCCGGATCGGACAGCACGGCGATGGCCGCGCGCACGTCGCCCGGGCCGACGCGCCTGAGCAGGAGGCGGTCGGTGCGCAGCTCGGCCGGTTCCGGGGTGGGGGTCATGGCAGGAAGGTAGCCGGGGGGTCTGACAATTCCGGGTGTGGATTCTTCGCCGCTCGTGCTGCTGCACGCCTTCCCGTTCGACTCGCGCATGTGGGACGGGGTCCGTGACCTGCTGGAACCGATCACGCCTGATCAGCGGGGCGGCGGTCGTTCACCCGATCTGGTGGCTGTTGCGGACGACGTGCTGCGGTTGCTCGACGAGCGGGGGATCGAGCGGGCGGTGCTCGGCGGGTGCTCCATGGGCGGGTACGCGGCGATGGCCGTGCTGCGGCGTGACCCGTCCCGGGTGGCCGGGCTGGTGCTGGCCGACACGCGGGCCGGTGCGGACACCGACGAGGCGCGCGCGAACCGGCTGGCGATGGCCGCCCGCGTCCAGGCGGACGGCGTCGGCTGGGTGCCGGACACCGTTCTCGGGGGCCTGCTCGGGCCGGCGGCGGACGAGGCCGTGGTCGCCCGGGTGCGGGAGCTGATCCTCGACCAGGACCCGGCGGAGGTGGTGTGGGCGCAGCGGGCGATGGCCGCGCGACCGGACTCGACCGGCGTGCTGGCGGAGGTGGACGTGCCGGCGTTGGTGCTGGTGGGGGAGCACGACGCCCTCACGCCGCCCGCGTCGGCCCGGGAGTTGGCGGGAGTCCTGCGTCGCGGTGAGTACGTCGAGCTGCCGGGCGTCGGTCACCTGACGCCGTTGGAGGCGCCGGCCGCGTTCGCCTCGGCCGTCCTCGACTGGCGACGGCGGACCGGGGTGTGACCGCGTCCTGAGCGTTCAACTCGGGTGTCCTGGACGTAGGACACGCGCGTTCTGGACGTAGGACACGCGGGACGTGGAGGTAGGGCTCCCGCGCGGTCAGCGCTTGGCTGCCTGGGCCTTCGGGTTCGGGCGGGCGATCTTCTGGGTCGGGGCTTCCGCGGGGCGGCCGTCGGTGGATGAGGCCGGGCGGCCGTCGGTGGATGACGTGGCGTCGGTCGGTGACGCGGTGTCGACGGGGGTGGCGTCAGCGGCGACCGGTTGGGCGTGCGGGGAGGACGCCGGAGGCTGGGCGGCAGGCGTGGAGTCCGCAGGGGGAGTGGCGGGCTTGGCGGCCGGGGTGGAGCCGGTGGCCGGGGACTGCTGGGCCTGCGCGGGCTGGGGCTGGGAGGACTGGGGCTGGGCGGGAGGCTTCGGGCGCTCCTCCTCCAGCGGGTCCAGCAGGGGGGTCACGTCGTGCAGGGCGGAGCTGACCGCGTGCAGCTGCTGGGACAGGCGGTTGCGGAGCTGCCTGAGGGCGTCCACCTTCTGGGTGGCCTGCGTGACGCGGCGGTTCGCTTCCTCCGTCGCCTCGCGCACCCGGCGGTTCGCCTCGTCGGTCGCCTCCTGCACGCGGGCCGTCGCCTCGCTGATCGAGTCGTGCCGGCGGCGGTTGGCCTCTTCGGTCGCCTCGCGCACCAGCCTCTGCGCCTCGGCGTTCGACGCGGCCTGCTCCTGCGAGATCTGGGCGCGGACGCGGGCGGCTTCCTCGGCCGCCTCGCGCACCCGGCGGTCGGCCTCGGCCTTCGACGACGCCTCCTGCTCGGCCAGCGTCTTCATCGACTCGACCCGGCGTGCCGCCATCGCGATCTCGAAGTCCTCCTCGACCGTGGTCCGGCGCTGGAGCGACTCCTCGTCCAACCGGGCGGCCTCGGCACGCGCCTCGCCCACGACCCGCTCGGCCTCGGCGCGCGCCGTCTCCAGCACGCCTCGGTGCTCGGCCTCCATCTCGGCACGCCGCTGGTCGAGCTCCGCGATCAGGTTCTCGTAGCGGGTGCGCAGCACCCCCGCGTCGGCCTCGGCCTTGGCGCGGATGTGCCCGCCCTCGGCCTCGGCGCGCGCCTTGATCTCGTTCGCCTCGTCCTGCGCCAGGCGCAGCATCCGCTGCAACCGCTCGCTCAGGCCCTCCAACGTCGTGGGCGGCAGCGACAGCCGCTCCACCTGGCCGCGCAGCTCCGCGATCTCCGACCGGGCCGCCTCCAGCTGCCGGGCCAGGTCGTTGGTCTGCGAGACCGCCGCGTCCCGGTCGGCCGCGAGCAGCCGCAGGTCGGAGTCCAGGCGTTCCAGGTGGTCCTCGACCTGGGCGCGGTCGTACCCGCGCTTGACGATGTCGAAGCCGGATCCCAGGGGGACGAGGTCACGGTCGTCGGCGAGGCCCATGGCGCTCACGCTACCCGCTCCCGATGTGCGGCGGTCACCCGAGCGCCGCACATCGGGAGTGATTTCGCTTTAGACGCCCCGGAAACGGTTGATTTCGGTCAGGTGCGCGGCGCGCAGCTCGTGGTCGCGGACGCCGAGGCCCTCCTCCGGCGCCAGCGCCAGCACGCCGACCTTGCCCTGGTGGGCGTTGCGGTGCACGTCGTACGTCGCCTGACCGGTGTCCTCCAACGAGTACACCTTGGACAGTGTGGGGTGGATCTTCCCCTTGGCGATCAACCGGTTGGCCTCCCAGGCCTCCCGGTAGTTCGCGAAGTGCGAGCCGATGATCCGCTTGAGGTGCATCCACAGGTAGCGGTTGTCGTACTGGTGCATGAACCCGCTGGTGGACGCGCACGTCACGATCGTGCCGCCGCGCTTGGCCACGTAGACCGACGCGCCGAACGTCTCCCGGCCGGGGTGCTCGAACACGATGTCCGGGTCGTCGCCGCCGGTCAGCTCGCGGATCTTCGCGCCGAGCCGCTTCCACTCGCGCGGGTCCTGCTCGTGCTCGTCCTTCCAGAACCGGTAGTCCTCGGCGGTCCGGTCGATGATCAGCTCCGCGCCCATCTTGCGGCAGATGGCCGCCTTCTCCGGGGACGACACCACGCACACCGGGGTCGCGCCGCCGTTCAGCGCGAACTGCGTCGCGTAGGAGCCGAGGCCGCCCGACGCGCCCCAGATCAGCACGGTGTCGCCCTGCTTCATGTTCGCGCCGTTGGTCGACACGAGCTGCCGGTAGGCGGTGGAGTTCACCAGACCGGGTGACGCCGCCTCCTCCCACGTCAGGTGGGCGGGCATCGGCATCAGCTGGTTGGCCTTGACCAGCGCGATCTCGGCCAGACCGCCGTAGTTGGTCTCGAAGCCCCAGATCCGCTGCTCAGGGTCGAGCATGGTGTCGCCGTGCCCGTCCGGGTGCTCCAGTTGCACGTCCAGGCAGTGCGCGACGACCCGGTCACCGGGCTTCCACGCGTTCACGCCGGGGCCGGTGCGCAGCACGACGCCCGCCAGGTCGGAGCCGACGACGTGGAACGGCTGGTCGTGCCGGCCGCCGTACTTCTTGAGGAAACCGAACGTGGACAGCGGCTCGAAGATCGAGGTCCACACCGTGTTGTAGTTGATGGCGCTCGCCATCACGGCCACCAGCGCCTCGCCGGGGCCGAGCTCGGGTGTCGCGATCTCGTCGACGTGCAGCGACTTGCGCGGGTCCTTGTCCTTGGTGGCCAGGCCCTCGAACATCTCGGTCTCG
The DNA here is from genome assembly GCF_040639995.1 of Actinosynnema sp. NPDC023658. Classification (NCBI taxonomy): domain Bacteria; kingdom Bacillati; phylum Actinomycetota; class Actinomycetes; order Pseudonocardiales; family Pseudonocardiaceae; genus Actinosynnema; species Actinosynnema sp. NPDC023658. The sequence goes on from NZ_JBFAAX010000150.1 coordinate 11,838, forward strand.
TCGGCGTGCACCGTCACGCCCCGGTAGCTGTCCGGTACGTCCAGCGATCCGATCGCGTCCAATTCGTCCGCGAGGATCGCGTCGAGGATCTTCTGCACGGCGTTCCCTCCCAAGGGGGCTTCGGGATGGTCGGGGTGGCGGGATCTGGGGGTCCACGCGAGTGGCCGGAGGTTACCCACCAGTAACCGATTCAGAACGGGCGCTGTGAGGCACCGCACTGGCGAACCGTCCGATCGGTCGACCTTGACCGGGCGGCCAACCAAGCGGAGCATCGGAGGTGTCCGAACGATGAGGACGGAGGTACAGGTCATGGCAAAGGCGTGGAGCAGGTGGCAGGACTGGGCCGAGGTCGTCGTCGGCGCCTTGGTGCTGCTCTCGCCCCTGGTGGTGGAGACCACCGCGGGGGCCATGTGGACGATGATCGTGCTCGGCGCGCTGATCGCCGTCGACGGCCTCGCATCGCTCGCCAACCCCGGCATGGTCTACGGCGAGTGGTTCCAGATCGCGCTGGGCGCGCTGCTGTTCATCTCCCCGTGGGTGATGGGCTACAGCGACCTGTCCGGCGCTTCGTGGGTCTCGTGGATCGGTGGCGTGCTGACCGCCGCGGCGGGCGCCATGGCCCTCCCGCTGGCCAACGCCGCACATGGCGGACGCGCCCACGGGGGTGGCCGAGTCGCCGGCACCGCCTGACCCCGACCCCCGGATCTCCGGACCCGGGACCACACCCCGCGGCTCGCCCCGCACGAGCCGCACCGAACACCCACCCCCCGCGAGCCCGCGTCGGTCATCCCGGGGCCGGCCCAGGGCGATCACGCGCATAGTTCG
>NZ_JBFAAX010000151.1:0-12623 GCF_040639995.1 Actinosynnema sp. NPDC023658
ACACGTACACGAACCGCCCGTACCGCTGGCGCATCATCAACCGCAGCGCGTGCTTGGTGGCCAGGAACGCCCCGCGCAGGTCTGACGGCGGCGCGGACGGGCGGCCGGCCGCGCCGCCGGACCCACCGGGCATACTCGGCCCCGTGATCGCGCGCACGTCGGCCGTGTCCTCTCTGCTCGGGGTGGTCCTGCTGCTCGTCAGCGGCTGCGGCCTGTTCTCCTCCCGTCCCGGTCCCGACCAGGTGGCGGGTGACTTCCTGACCAAGCTCGCCGCGGGCGACGTCGACGGCGCGGCCGGGTTGACCGACGACCCGGGTGGCGCGAAGGACCTGCTGGGCAAGGTCCGGGAGGTGCTCAAGCCCGCCGGCCTGCGCACGAAGGTCGAGCAGGTGCACTCGTCGGGCGAGTCGACCACCGCCGACGCGACCGCCCAGCTCGACTGGGACCTCGGCCACGACCACACCTGGAGCTACCAGACCAAGTTCGACCTGCGGCGCGAGGAGGACGACTGGAAGGTGCACTGGGAGCCGTCGGTCGTGCACCCGAAGCTCTCCGTGCAGCAGAGCCTGGGCCGGGCCGAGGTGAAGCCCGCGCTCGCGCCGGTGCTGGACCGCGACGGCACGCCGCTGCTCGCGCCGGAGCAGGTCGTGTCGATCCTGCTCGACGCCAAGGAGGCGGGTGACGTGGGCGCGGTGGCCGGTGCGCTGGCCGCGGCGCTGACGCCGATCGACGCCGCGATCACCGTGCAGTCGATCGTGGACGGGGTGGCCAAGCTCCCCGCCGGGCAGGTCTACCAGGTGGCGGCGTTGCGCGACGCGGACTACCAGACCGTGAAACCGGCCATCTACGAGCTGCCGGGGGTGCGCTTCACCACGCAGACCAGCCTGCTCCCGCCGTCGCGCGGGTTCGGCTCGCAGGTGCTGCCCGCGGTGCGCAAGGCGGTGGAGGAGGAGATCGCCGGGAAGGCCGGGATCCGCGTCTACACGGTCAACTCCGCCGGTGACCAGGTGGAGACCCTGCACGAGCAGGACCCCGAGCCCGCGCAGGCGATCCCGACCGCGTTGAGCCGGACCGCGCAGGCGGCGGCGGAGGACGCGCTGGAGGCGGTGCCGCAGGCGGCGATGCTGGTGGCGGTGCAGGCGTCGACCGGTGACGTGCTGGCGGTGGCGCAGAACGACCCGGCCGACAAGGAAGGCCCGGTGGCGCTGACCGGCCGGTACCCGCCGGGGTCGACGTTCAAGATCGTGACGGCGGCCGCGGCGCTGTCGTCCGGGCAGGCCACGGCGGACACCGTGCTGCCGTGCCCCGGCACGGCCGTCATCGACGGGCGGCGGGTCGTGCCGAACGACCACGAGTTCGACAAGGGCGCGATCCCGCTGCACGCGGCGTTCGCCTTCTCGTGCAACACCACGTTCGCGCAGCTCGCGTCGGAGATGGCGCCGGACGCGCTGACCAAGGCGGCCGACTCGTTCGGCCTGGGCGTCGACTTCGAGATCCCGGCCATCACCACGATCACCGGTTCGGTGCCCGCCGCGACGGACGTGGTGGAGCGGGCCGAGGACGGCTTCGGCCAGGGCAAGGTGCTGGCCAGCCCGTTCGGGATGGCGCTGGTGGCCGCGACCGCCGCGACGGGCAAGGTGCCCGTCCCGACGCTGCTCAAGGGCCGGGAGACGAAGTCCGACCACACCCCGACCCCGCCGACCCCGGCCGTGCTGGAGCCGTTGCGGGCGATGATGCGGGAGGTCGTGGAGACCGGCACCGCGCCGCAGCTCAAGCCGTACGGGGACGTGCGGGGCAAGACGGGCACGGCGCAGTTCGGCGACGGCACGAACTCGCACGGCTGGTTCGTGGGCTACCGCGGCGACGTGGCGTTCGCGACGCTGCTGCTGGGCACCAACAGCTCCGCCCCGGCGGTCGACGCGTCAGCCCGCTTCCTGGCGGCGTTGGGCTGAACGGCCCGACGCGTGCGCGGCCCCGCGGTCGCCTGACGGACACGGGGCGCATGGCCCGTCACGCTGAGCCGTAATCTGGAGGCATGTCCGTGCGTGCCGTCCTCCAGCCAGGTGTGCTGTCCCCGCGCCGTCCGGTGCCCGCCCAGATCGAGCGGCCCGAGTACGTCGACCGGCCCGAACCCAAGCGCAACACCGATCCCTGGGTGCAGCCACCCGAGGTGGTCGAGGCGATGCGCGTCGCGGGACGGCTGGCGGCGCAGGCCTTGCAGGAGGCGGGCAAGGTGATCGTGCCCGGCGTGACCACCGACGAGATCGACGCGGTCGCGCACGAGTTCCTGTGCGACAACGGCGCGTACCCGTCCACGCTCGGCTACCGCGGCTTCCCCAAGTCCTGCTGCACCTCGCTGAACGAGGTCATCTGCCACGGCATCCCCGACTCGACCGTGGTCGAGGACGGCGACATCGTCAACGTCGACGTGACCGCGTTCATCGGCGGCGTGCACGGCGACACGAACGCCACCTTCCTCGCGGGCGAGGTGAGCGAGGAGGCCCGGCTGCTGGTCGAGCGCACGCACGAGGCCACCATGCGCGCCATCAAGGCGGTGAAGCCGGGCCGGCAGCTCAACGTGGTCGGCCGCGTCATCGAGTCCTACGCCAACCGCTTCGGCTACGGCGTGGTGCGCGACTTCACCGGTCACGGCATCGGCCGCACCTTCCACAGCGGCCTGGTCGTGCTGCACTACGACGCGCCGCACGTGCCCACGGTCATCGAAGAGGGCATGACGTTCACCATCGAGCCGATGATCACCCTCGGCGGCATCGAGCACGACCTGTGGGACGACGGCTGGACCGTCACCACCCGGGACAAGAGCTGGACCGCCCAGTTCGAGCACACGATCGTGGTCACCGAGGACGGCGCGGAGATCCTCACCGTCTGCTGAGCAGCGGCACGAGGGCGGCGGCCACCTCGGCGGGCGACGTCACGGCGGCGAGGTGGTGGGCGTCCAGCTCCACCACCGGCCAGCCCAGCCCCCGTGCCTGCGCCGCGGCGTCCGCGTAGGCGGGGCTGAGCCGCACGTACGAGCACGGCCCGGTCCACGCCACGGTGGGCCGGGGCTCCTTGAGGAACGCCAGCGGCACCTCGGGCGCCTCGGCCACGATCTCCTCCAGCACGCGCGGGTCGGGCACCATGGCCGACAGCGCCTCCGGCGCGAACCACAGGTCCCAGCGCGGCATCAGCCCGTCCCGCGAGATGGACTTCAGGTGGGACATCCGCTCGGCGGGCGCGTCGTCGCGCCAGCTCCGCCCCGGGGTGGGCAGGTCGGCGTCGAGGAACACCAGCCCGCGCACGGGCGTCTCCAGGGCGTCGGCGAACGCGGGCAGCAGCGGACCGGCGCCGCTGTGCCCGACGAGCACCAGCTCGCCCTCGACCAGCGAGTCCTCGACGGCGTCCGCGAACACCCCGAGCAGGCGCTGGTGGACGGGTGCGGCGTTGACCGTGACGCGCAGGTCCAGCAGCACCACGGGGTGCCCGAGCGCGGCCAGCGCACCGGCGAGCGGGCGCAGGCTCGCGGGCCCGAGGTAGGGGCTGTGCACCAGGACTGCGGTGGCGGGGGCGTCGACCATGACGTGGATGATGTCAGCCGGGACCGACACGAGGGGACATTGTGCGCAGTGCGTTGCTGGTGGCCGGCACGACCTCGGACGCGGGCAAGAGCGTCCTGGCCGCCGGTCTGTGCCGGTGGCTGACCCGGCGGGGCGTGAGGACCGCGCCGTTCAAGGCGCAGAACATGTCCAACAACTCGGTCGTGACGCGTGACGGCGGCGAGATCGGCCGGGCGCAGGCCGTGCAGGCCGCCGCGTGCGGGCTGGAGCCGAGCGTGCGGTTCAACCCGGTGCTGCTCAAGCCCGGCGGCGACCGCAGCTCGCAGGTCGTGGTGCTGGGGCGGGCCGTGGGCGAGGTGTCCGCGTTGTCCTACCGCGAGCGCAAGGCCGAGCTGTTCGCCACGGTCCTGACCACCCTGGACGGCCTGCGCGACGACTTCGAGGTGGTGGTCTGCGAGGGCGCGGGCTCGCCCGCCGAGATCAACCTCAGGGCGAACGACATCGCGAACATGGGCCTGGCGCGCGCGGCGGACCTGCCGGTGCTCGTCGTGGGCGACATCGACCGGGGCGGGGTGTTCGCGCACCTGTTCGGCACGCTGGCGCTGCTGGACCCGGCCGACCAGGCGTTGGTCAGCGGGTTCGTGGTGAACAAGTTCCGCGGCGACCCGGCGTTGCTCGAACCGGGGTTGAGGCAGCTGAACGCCCTGACCGGACGCCCGGTGCTGGGCGTGCTGCCGTGGCGGGAAGAGCTGTGGCTGGACGCCGAGGACTCCCTGTCCTACGCGGCGGACGGCGTGATCGGCAGGCCGGAGCCGCCGCGCGGCGACCAGTGGCTGCGGGTGGCCGTGGTGCGGTTGCCGCGCATCTCCAACGCCACCGACGTGGAGGCGCTGGCCTGCGAGCCGGGTGTGTCGGTGCGGTTCGTGACCGAGCCGTCCCGGCTGGCCGACGCGGACCTCGTGGTCGTGCCCGGCTCGAAGGCCACCGTGGACGACCTGCGCTGGTTGCGCCGCACGGGCCTGGCCGACGCCATCGCGGCCCACGACGGGCCGGTGCTCGGCATCTGCGGCGGGTTCCAGATGCTCGGCCGGACCGTCGAGGACGCGGTGGAGTCGCGCGCGGGCGCGGTGGCGGGCCTCGGCCTGCTCGACGTGGACGTGCGGTTCGAGCCCGACAAGACGCTGGACCGGCCGCGCGGCGAGGCGTTCGGGGAAGCCGTGACGGGTTACGAGATCCACCACGGCGTGGTCACCCGCAACGCCGAGGAAGGCCTGGTCACGCTGCCCGACGGCACGCCGGAGGGCGCGGTCCGCGGTCGGGTCGCGGGCACGCACTGGCACGGGTTGCTGGAGAACGACGGGTTCCGCCGCGCGTTCCTGCGCTGGGCCGCGGGCCACGCGGGCCGGGACGGGTTCACCCCCGCGCCGGACGTCGACTTCGCCGGGCGGCGGTCCGCGCAGCTCGACCTGCTCGGTGACCTGGTAGCCGACCACCTCGACACCGACGCGGTGTGGGCGTTGCTGGAGAAGGGGGCGCCACCGGGACTCCCGGTCATCCCTCCCGCAGGTGCTCCGCCGGTCACGTGACGGCTTCCGGCCGCGGGGCGCGCGGCCGACAAGCCGCGCTGAGTGCCACTGCGGGGGAACCGACCAGGCGATCAGGTCCTGAAGGGACGCGGGAGGACTGCTCGACCGGCAAGCCGGGCGGGCCACTCGCGCCGGATCCTCGAGGACCGTGCGGTCGCATCCACGCGTGAGGGACTCGGTCGAGTCCACCGCGACGGATTACGTCCGGACGTTCTCCGGGTAGCAGTGCGACGGGCGGAATCGGATCGACGACACGTCACACCTCCGTTCACGGGTGGTCACACCGTGAAGGTACCGGCCACGGTCCCGGGGATACGTCGCCCGTTCGGCGGCACCGCCGGTCACCGTTCGGTGACGAGCACGACCCAGTCCGGCTCGGCGGCCTGCTCCACCCACCCGGCGGGCCACTTCCGCCGCACGTCACGGGCCCGCGCGCGGGCTCCGGTCAGCGCGGCCGCCGTGTGCACGCCGAAGTCCGCCCCGCCCTCGAACACCGCGCCCCGGAACACCGACTCCCCGAACCGCACGCGCCGGAAGTCCGCCAGGTCGCGGAAGCACGTCTCGCGGAAGTCCGCGGCGCCGGTGATCTCCGTGCCGCGGAACGTCGACGGGCCGACGAACGTGGTGCCGGCGAACGACGCCGCCCGGATCCGCGCGTGCGTCAGGGTCGGCTTCACCAGCGTGGCGTTGGACAGGTCGAGCGCGATGTCGGCCCAGAACAGCTCGGGCCGGTCCGGCCGCAGGTGGGAGGCGAGCAGCGCGGTCGCGGTCTGCCGCACCTCCAGCTCCTGGAACCGGTGGGCGTCGCGCGGCCCGATCCGCGCCCTGGCCCGCACCTCCGGCGGCGGCGTGAACGGCATCCGCAGGTAGGCGCAGACCAGGTTCACGATCGTCTGCCGGTGCGCCGCGTTGCCCTGCGCGAGGCGTTCCAGCGCGTACAGCCCGGCCAGCCGCACCGGCGCCTTGTCGCTGCCGAGCTGGTCGGCGGCCTTGCCGTACAGCTCGGTGACCCGCCGCTCGGTCGCGTCGTGGTCCTTCTGCACGAGGTCCAGCTCGGCGTAGCGCTGGCGGCGGGCGGTGAGCAGCAGCGCCGCCGCGCCGCCCGTGCCGAGCACGATGCCGGAGGCGGTGCGGACCACGTCCAGCCGCACGCCGTCACGCGGCTCGCCGGACCCGAGCGTCAGCAGCAGGAGCACGACGGACGCCGCCGCCACGGCACCCAACCCGACCGCCCAGAGCACGATCGTCCTGGCCGACAGAACCCTGTGCTCCACGACCTCCAGCCCATCGGACCGGTGGCGGGTCGTCAATCACCGAGGCGGGCGGTACGACGCGTGCGGTGGCTCCGCGCAACGACCTGAGCGTGACGACGGGGTGCGAGCGGTCGGCGGGGTCACCGGGCCCCCGACCCGACGGGCACCGGCTCGGCCACCGGCGTCGCACGGCGGCGCTTCACCGTGGCCGCGGCCATGCCGGTGATCACCAGGGCCGCCGCGCCGAGCCGGACCGCGGTGACCTCCTCGTCCAGCAGCAGCCAGCCGGACAGCATCCCGGCCACCGGCACCAGCAGCGCGAACGGCACCACCGCGCTCGCCTCGTAGGTGCGCAGCAGCAGGTTCCACAGCCCGAAGCCGAGCAACGTCGACACCCACGCGATGAACAGGATCGCGCCCACACCGGTCCAGCTCAGCCCCCGCAGCGCCGCCAGGTCCGCGGCCGGGCCCTCGAACACCAGCGACAACCCCAGCAGCGGCAGCACGGCCAACGCGCTGACCCACACGATGAAGTTGACCGGGTCCGGCGGCCGGGCGTACCGGGTCGCGACGTTGGCCACGCCCCACGCCACCGCGCCGAGCACCACCAGCAGGAACGCCGAGATCGGGCTGCCGACGCCGTAGTCGACCGCGATCACCACGATCCCCGCCGCCGCCACGCCCATGCCCAGCAGCTGCGCGGGCCGCGGCCGTTCCCGCAGCAGCACGGCCGCGAACAGCACGGTGAAGAACACCTGGCTCTGCAGCACCAGGGACGACAACCCGGCGGGCATCCCCGCGGCCATCCCGACGAACACCAACCCGAACTTGGCCACGCCCAGCGCCAGCGCGACCGCGACGACCCACTTCCACGCCGCCTTCGGCCGGCCGACGAACCACAGCGCGGGCACGGCGGCGGCCAGGAACCGCAGGGCGGAGAAGAACAGCGGCGGGAAGTCCCGCAGCCCCACCTTGATGACGACGAAGTTGACGCCCCAGATGGTGGCGACGAGCACCGCGACGGCGACGTGACGTGGTTTCACGCCCCTGAGTCTCAGCCGCCCGACCGTTTAGCACCAGCGACGAATGCTGAACCTATTGGTTTAGGATCGCTACATGTTGGATCTCGGACGGCTCCGCGCGCTGCACGCGGTGGCGCAGCACGGTTCGGTCGGCGCGGCGGCGACGGCGTTGGGCTACACGCCGTCGGCGGTGTCGCAGCAGATCGCCAAGCTGGAGCGCGAGACCCGAACCACCCTGCTGGAACGCCGGGGTCGCGGTGTCGCGCTGACCGACGCGGCCCACCTGCTCGCGGCGACCGCCAAGCAGGTGCTCGCGCTGGTCGAGCACGCCGAGGTGGCGTTGGAGGAGCAGCGCGGCGCGGCCGTCGGTGAACTGCGGGTCGGCGCGTTCGCCACCGCCGCCCGCGGCCTGCTGCCGGCGACGCTCGTGCGGCTCGTCGAGCAGCACCCGCAGCTGGACGTGCGGCTGGTCGAGCTGGACCCGCCGGACTGCCTGGAGGCCGTGGCGCGCGGCGAGCTGGACCTGGCCGTGACGCACGACTGGGTGAACGCGCCGCTGGCCGTGCCCGAACCGGTGTCGCGGGCGCGGCTCGGGGAGGACGTCGCGGACGTGCTGCTGCCCGCGGACCACCCGTTGGCCGGGCGGGACGCGGTCGAGCCGGAGGACCTGGCGGGTGAGCGGTGGATCTGCCAGCCGGAGGGCACGATCTGCCACGACTGGCTGGTGAACACCTTCCGGGGCGCGGGCATGGAGCCCGACCTGGCCTACCGGATCGCGGAGTACGAGACGCAGCTGGCGCTGCTGGCCAGGGGGATCGGGGTGGCGCTGCTGCCCAGGCTCGGCCGCGGCGCGTTGCCGGACTCGGTGCGCGCGGTGCCGTTCCGGCCGACGCCGACCCGGCGGGTGTTCGCGGTCTGGCGCACGCAGGCCGGCCGTCGGCCCGCCGTCACCGCCACGCTGGCGGCGTTGCGGGCCTGTTGGCAACAGCGCGAGACCGCATGAGGTAACGATCGGGCACCCAACCGCCGCGGTGCGCCGAATCGGGACGACCATCGTGGGTGGAGCCGGGGATGAGGAGTCGAGGGCTGCCGATCGGGCGCCCGCCGAAGCCATCCACCAGGGGACCTCCCGCGGAAATCCGCCGCCGTGGGAGGTTCCCGCCCGGGTCCGCGTCAGTCCTTGTGGCGCTCCAGCAACTCCTCCAGGAAGCCGCCCGCCTCGGCCGCGGCACGGGCCGCGTCGCGGTCGCGCACCGCGTCGAGCAGACCCGCGTGCGACACGTGGTCGTCCTCGTGGTCGGTCTCCACGGTGGCCGTGATGCTGGCCCGCACCGCCTCGGTCAGGCCCTGGTACAGCTCGGCCAGCAGGGTGTTGTGCGAGCACTGGACGAGCAGCACGTGGAACGCGGTGTCGCGCTCCACCATCCGCGCCCAGTCCTTCGCGGCCAACGCCTCGTCCCGCTCGGTCAGCAGCTCCTTGAGCCGGCGCAGGTCCTCGTCGGTGCGGTGGGACGCGGCCAGGCGGGCGCCCTCGACCTCCAGCGTCCGGCGGACCTGGAGCACCTCGCGCAGCTCGTTGCCGCACATCCGGCGGACCGCGCCGGACAGCTCGCTGGTCGCCCGGACGAACGTGCCGTCGCCCTGGCGCACCTCCAGCAGGCCGGCGTGGGACAGCGCCCGCACCGCCTCCCGCACGGTGTTGCGGCCCACGCCCAGGGCGGTGACCAGTTCGGGTTCCGGTGGGATGCGGCGGCCGACCGGCCATTCGCCGGCGGTGATCGCTCCCCTCATCTGGTCGATCACCTGGTCGACGAGCCCGGCCCGCCGAGTAGTGGCCAACGGCACAGCGTCATCCTTTCATCCGAACATCCCATGTCTGTAATAGTAGTCGAGTGCCAATCCAGCAGACCCGGCCAGACTGGTCACCGTCGACTGCCCACATTGCCACCGATGGCGGTGCCAATGCGACGATCGCGGACCATCCTGGTCGCACTGCGACCGGTGAGGTGCGGCGTAACCGCCAAGTTGCCCTGGTCGGCAGCACCCTGTTGGCGATCGGCGTAGCGCTGGCCGCGGCCAACCTCCGCCCCGCCGTCACGAGCCTGGCCTCGGTGCTGGGCGACGTGCGCGGGTCGCTGGGCGTCTCGACCGCGTGGACGAGCCTGCTCACCGCCGTGCCGACGCTGTGCTTCGGGTTCGCCGCCTTCCTCGCACCCTGGCTGGGACGACGGCTCGGCATGGCGCGCGCGGTCGGCCTCTCCCTGCTGGTGCTGACGGTCGGCCTGGTGCTCCGGGTCGTGGACGGCCCGGCGGTGGTGCTCGGCGGCACGTTCGTCGCGTGCGCGGGCATCGCGGTGTGCAACGTGCTGATCCCGGTGGTCGTGAAGGACTCGTTCCCCGACCGGGTCGGTCTGGTGACCGGCGTCTACACGGCCGCCCTCGCGGCGGGCGCGGCGGTCGGCGCGGCTCTGACGCCGGGCCTGGAGTCGGTGTTCGGCTCGTGGCGGTCGGCCGTGGGCGCGTGGGCGTTCCTGTCGGCGGCCGCGCTGGTGGTGTGGCTGGCCGGCGCGCGCCACGGCGTCACCACCCGCACTCGCCCACCGAGTCCTCGGGCGTGAGCAGCACGTTCAACCGGTCGTAGATGGCGCGGAACGACCGCTCGGACTCCGCGACGATGTCCTTCCAGACCGCGGTGGTGGCCGGGTCGCCCGCCTGGAGGGCGACGACGCGGGCGCGGGAGCGGTCCGCGAACTCCGGGTCGGAGTCGAACTTCGCCCGCGCGGACCGGTAGAGGGTGTCCAAGGCGGACACGGCCGAGGTGTCGCCAGCGAGCTCGTCGGAGTGCCACGCGGCGTCGGGGTGCTCGTCGAGGTACTGGATCAGCATCCCGAACTGGGTGCCCCAGTCACCGAGGTGGTTCTGCCGCAGCACGTCGGCGCCGAGGAACCCGAGCACGCGGGCGATGCTGTCACCGATGATCGTGGTGCGCAGGTGCCCGACGTGCATCTCCTTGGCGATGTTGGGTGCGGAGTAGTCGACCACCGCGCGGCGGCCCACCTCCGGTGTGCCCACGCCGACGCGCCCGTCCGCCAGCCGGGCGGCGACCTGCTCCCAGATCACCGCGTCGGCCACGGTGATGTTCAGGAACCCCGGGCCGGACGTCTCGGCCGAGGCGATCACGGGGTCCGCGTCGACGTCGAGCGCGGCGGCGAGGTCCGCGGCGAGGTCGCGCGGCTTGACCCCGACGCGCTTGGCCAGCGGGAGAGCGGCGTTGGACTGGAAGTCGGCGTGCTCGGATCGTCGCACCACCGGGTCCGCCCCAGCCAGGTCCTCACGGACACGCCCGATCGCCCCGGACATCGTGGCGGCGACCCGGCCCAGCAGCGACGGCACCTCGTGGTGGTGGTTGCTCACCTGACACATCCTCCTTCGTAGGAAGGCGATTGTCCCAGGAGGACCGGTGCCGGTTCCCGGCGGTGCGACCGAGCGCGCCCCGGGCTCACGGCACCAGCACGACCTTGCCCGTCACCGTGCCCGATTCGGCCAGTCGCAGCGCGTCGGCGGCCCGCTCCAGCGGCACGCGCGCGGCGACCTGGGGGCGCAGCGAACCGTCGGCCAACAACGCGAACAGCGCACCGAGGTCGTGGGCGAGGCGGGCGCGGAACTTCGACCGGTTGCGCTTGCCCGCCCAGACGTTGAAGAACATCGCGGTGCGCCCGTTGGGCAGCGCGTTCCACCACAGCAGGCGGAGGAACAGCTTCAGCACGGGCACCCGCGGCGAGCCGCCCGTGTCGCGGGTGGACGCGCTGCCGTAGGCGACCAGCGCCCCGCGCGGCGCGAGCAGCCGGTAGGAGTCGACGATGCCCGGGCCGCCGACGTGGTCGAACACCGCGTCCACCCCGCCGGGGGCGAGGGCGCGCACCTCGGCGAGGAGGTCGGCGTCGCGGTAGCCGAGCGGGATGGCGCCCAGCGCGCGCACGGCGTCGTGGTGCCGCGGCGAGGCGGTGCCGATCACCCGAACCCCGGCCAACCGGGCCAGCTGCACCAGCGTCGAGCCGACGCCACCGCTCGCGCCGTGCACCAGCACTGTCCCGCCGGCGGGCACCTTGGCGACGCCGTGCAGCATCTGCCATGCGGTGAGGCCGTTGACCACGAACGTCTCCGCCTCGGCGGGGTCGACGCCGTCGGGCACCGGCACCAGGTCCGCGGCGTCGACCAGCGCGTGGCTGGCCCAGCCACCGACCTTGGTCAGCGCGGCGAACCGCCGGCCGACCAGTGCCGCGTCCACCCCGGGGCCGACCTCGGTGACCGTGCCGACCAGGTCGTAGCCCGGCACGAACGGGAACGCCGGCTGGTCGTAGTACTTGGCCCGGCGCATCTGCTGCTCCGCGAAGGACACCCCGGACGCCTCGACGCGGACCAGCGCCTGCCCGCTCGCCGGCACCGGCCGGTCCCGGCGGCGCAGCTCCAGGCCCTCGGGCTCGACCACGCCCGGCAGCACGACTTCCAGGACCTGCTCGCTGGACTGCTCGACCATCTCTTCCTCCAAGGGTGAGTGGTCAGTCACTCATTGATTGGAGTGAACACGCCTGCGGATGACGGTGTCAAGGAGGAGAGTAAGAAGAGTGGTTGGTCACTCACAAACGTCAGGCCGGGTGGACCGTCAGCTCGGTCGCCTTCACCGCGGCCCACAGCTCGTCACCGGGCTGGAGGCGCAGGTCCGCCACGGTCGCCGTGGTCACGTCGGCCAGCACGGGCGGCACGCCGTCCAGCCGCACGCGGGTGGTGTGCGCGTGGCGCTCGATGCCGGCCACGGTGACGCGCCAGGCGTTGCGGGGGCTGCCGGTCGGGTGCTCGGGGTGCAGGCTGACCGCGGTGGGCGGGAACACCACGTGCACCGGCCCGGCCGCCGGCGCCGCCACGGTGAACGTGCCGCCGGCGTCCAGCGCGACGGTCGTGCCGTGCGCCGTGCCGCGGTGGAGGTGCAGCCCGACCAGGTCCGCGACGTAGTCGGTGCGCGGGTGGCGGGCCACCTCGGCGGGCGTGCCCTCCTGCACGACCTCGCCGTGCTCCAGCACCACCAGCCGGTCGGCCAGCACCATCGCGTCCACCGGGTCGTGCGTGACCAGCAGCGTGTGACCGGGGTAGTCGCGCAGGTGGCGGCCCAGCTCGGCGCGCACGTGCAACCGGGTCGCGGCGTCCAGC
>NZ_JBFAAX010000152.1:0-12285 GCF_040639995.1 Actinosynnema sp. NPDC023658
GTCGGCCTCACCCTGTTCACCGGCGGCTTCTTCGCCGCGCACGCCGTCGCGAGCGGCTGGGTCGGCGCCCGCGCCCCGGCGCACGTCAGGGGCCAGGCGTCGGGTGTCTACCTGTTCGCGTTCTACGTCGGCAGCAGCACCGGCGGCACGGCCGGCAGCGCCGCCTACCAGGCCGGCGGCTGGCCGGGCCTGACCGCCCTGGTCACCGGGTGGCTGGTGCTCGCGGCCGTCGCCGTCGCCACCGCCCACCGGGCGCAGCAGTCGAGCACCGCCCCGCTGGCGCAGCAGTCGGGCACTGCGTACCGGCCACGGCAGTCGAGTGGCGACCGCCGGGCTCAGCGGTCGGGCACCGCCGGCAGGGCTGGACAGTCGGGCACCGCCCACCGGTCGAACCAGTCGGGCACCGCCCACCGGGCTCAGCGGTCGAGCACCGCCCCGCCGGCGCAGCAGTCGGGCACCGCCTACCCGGCGCAGCACTCGGGCACCGACCACCGGCCAAACCGGGCGAGCACGGACCTCCGGGCTCAGAAGTCGAGCGGCACCGCCACGGCCGGCCCGCCGGTCACCGCGACCGTGCCCAGCTGCGACAACGGCACCGTGCCCGCCGCCACGGAGAACGTCACCGACCGCACGTCCTCCGGCACCTCGAACACGACCGCCGCCGGGAACGTGTCACCGCCGTAGCGGGCACCGACCAGCCGCGCCGGCGGCCCACCGGCCGGCACCACCGTCATCAGCGCCGCCGTCTGCGCCGCACCCAGCACGCTCGGCACCCCGTGCCCGACCAGCCGCAGCTCCAGCAACGCCATCCCCGGACCGGCCGTGGCCAGCTCGTACTGCCCGTTGGTCGACACGGGCCGCTGCCGACCCAGCCGCGCCCGCACCACCTCCAGCGACCCGGCCGGCGTCGCACCCACCGTGACCGGCGTGGACACCGACGTGCTCTCCGGGCCGGGGGAGCGCCTCAGCACCTTGGGCGGATCCCCTACGACCTTCCCGGAGGGCACCTCGACCCGCTGCTGCAGCGACTTGGCCCCCACGGTGTCGAGCACCAGCGACTCGGGCCCGCCGGCCTCCGGCACGGTGTAGACGATCAGCGCCGACCCGCTCTCCGGCAGCCGGTCGGCGGGCAACCGGTACCGCCGGCCCGGCACGTCCAGCGACAGCTCCGGCGGCTGCGGCAGCCACCCGCGCCACGGCGTCTGCTCGAACGCCGAGTCGACCTTGCCGTGCTGGGTGACCCGGACCCGCAGCACCCGCAGCGCCACCCCGTGCTCGGCCCGCAGGTCGCCCTCCGCCGTGGTCCACACCGACGGCGACGCGTACCCCGTCACGTTCACTTCCAGCTGGTCGTCCCGCAGGCTCGCGGACGCCGCGTCGAGGATCTGGCCGTCGTCGGGCAGCACGGCCAGGAAGTCCGGACCCGCCGCGCCGACGCCCTGGTCCGCGTCGGTCTGCCGCCCGTCGGTGCGCACCAGCTTCCCCACCGGTGTGCTGCGGGCACCCTGCGCGGGCACCTGCGGCGGCTGGACCTCCAGCCGGATGCCCGACTCGCCGCGCTCGACCTCCTTCAACGGCACCGGCACCCAGTCGGTGGTGGCGGCGGTGCCGGGCACCTGCACGGGACCGCACCACAACCGGGTGTCGACCTCGGACTCCTCGCCGGTGCGGGCGAACCAGCAGCTCACCGCGTCACGGCCGGTCCTGGCCACGTACCCGAACGACAGCGTGTAGCTCAGCTCCGACTCGGCCCGCGCCTGCAGGTCGGGCGCGTCGAGCACCGCCGCGCCCTTGATGGTCAACCTCACCTGCTCGGCGCTGAAGGCGGGTGTGGCACACCCGCCGGCCACCAGCACGAGCAGGAGCACAAGCCACCGCATGCCGCCCCCAGTAGTCGCCCCTACTGGTTAAAGGCGGTCACCACCCCAGGAAGTTGCACTCCGAGCGAGTGGCGACCGTCACACTACGGTGTCAAACGATCATTTAACGTTGTTCAGGGCGGCCTCGTAGACGGCCACGGTCTGCTCGGCCACCGTCGCCCAGGAGAACTCGTCGACGGCCCGCTGACGCCCCGCCGCGCCGAACGCCGCCGCCCGCTCCGGGTCGCCCAGCACCTCGTTCACCGCGTCGGCCAGCGCCACCCGGTAGGACTCGACGTCCTTCTCGTCGTAGTGCACCAGCAGCCCCGTGCGGCCGTGGTCGACGACCTCGGGGATGCCGCCGACGTCGGAGGCCACCACGGCCGTCCCGCACGCCATCGCCTCCAGGTTCACGATGCCCAGCGGCTCGTACACCGAGGGGCACACGAACACCGTCGAGTGGCTCAGGATCTGCCGCACCTCGGCCGGCTGGAGCATCTGCTGGATCCAGAACACCCCCGGCCGGGACGCCGCCAGCTCCGCCACGGCCAGGCGCGTCTCCTCCGCGATCTCCGGCGTGTCCGGGGCACCCGCGCACAGCACGACCTGGGCGTCCGGCGAGATCCGGTGGGCGGCGGCGACCAGGTGCCCGACGCCCTTCTGCCGCGTGATCCGCCCCACGAAGGTCACGATCGGCCGACCCGGGTCGATGCCGTACCGGACCAGCGCGTCGGTGTCCGGGACGGGGTGGTAGGCCGTGGTGTCGATGCCGTTGCGCACCACGTGCACCCGCGCCGGGTCCAGCGCCGGGTAGCAGTCCAGCACGTCGGTCCGCATGCCCTCGCTGACCGCGATCACGGCGTCCGCCGCCTCGTACGCGGTGCGCTCCACCCAGGAGGACACGCGGTAGCCGCCACCGAGCTGCTCCGCCTTCCACGGCCGGCGCGGCTCCAGCGAGTGCGCGGTCACCACGTGCGGGATGCCGTGGAGCAGTTTCGCCAGGTGACCGGCCATGTTGGCGTACCAGGTGTGGGAGTGCGCGAGCTGCACGCCACCCAGCGCGGCGGCCATCTCCAGGTCCACCGACAGCGTCGCCAACGCGGCGTTCGCCTGCTCCAACCCGTGCGCCGGGTTGTGCGCCCTGGCGTCCGCGCGGGGCCCGCCGAAGGCGTGCACGTCCACGTCCACCAGCTCGCGCAACCTCGGCACCAGGAAACCGACGTGCACCCCAGCTCCGCCGTAGACCTCAGGCGGGTACTCCCGTGTCAGCAGTCCAATTCGCACGGCGCTCACCGTAACCCCGCGGCCGGGGCAGCCGGGTGAACGAGCGGGTCCGACCTGCTTCGCCGTTGGTGGGGCGGTGCTCACCCGGTTAGGGTCATTGTCGTGAAGGGGCAACCGCACGTTCTGGGAATTGTCCTCGCCGGTGGCGAAGGCAAACGGTTGTGGCCGTTGACCGCCGACCGGGCAAAGCCGGCGGTGCCCTTCGGCGGTAACTACCGGCTGGTGGACTTCGTCCTGTCCAACCTGGTGAACGCGGGTTTCGTGAAGCTTTGCGTGCTCACCCAGTACAAATCCCATTCCTTGGACCGCCACATCTCGACGACCTGGCGACTGTCCAATGTGCTCGGGCAGTACGTGACGCCGGTGCCGGCGCAGCAGCGGCTGGGTCCGCGCTGGTACACCGGCAGCGCCGACGCGATCTTCCAGTCGCTGAACCTCGTCAACGACGAGAAGCCGGAGCACGTGATCATCTTCGGCGCCGACCACGTCTACCGGATGGACCCCGGCCAGATGGTGGACCAGCACGTAGCGACCGGCGCGGGCGTGACCGTGGCGGGCATCCGCGTGCCGCGGGCGGAGGCCAAGGCGTTCGGCTGCATCGACTCCGACGAGACGGGCCTGATCACCCGGTTCCTGGAGAAGCCGTCGGACCCGCCGCACGTGCCGGGCGACCCCGAGGTCACGTTCGCGTCGATGGGCAACTACGTGTTCACCACGGAGGCGCTGATCGAGGCGTTGCGCGCGGACGCGGCCAACCCCGACTCCGATCACGACATGGGCGGCGACATCATCCCGATGCTCGTCGACCAGGGGCAGGCGCACGTCTACGACTTCGCCGACAACAAGGTGCCCGGCGAGACCGACCGCGACCGCGGCTACTGGCGGGACGTGGGGACCATCGACGCCTACTACGAGGCCCACATGGACCTGGTGTCGGTGCGGCCGGTGTTCAACCTCTACAACCAGGCTTGGCCGATCCGCACGGCGACCCCGCCGCTGCCGCCCGCGAAGTTCATCGCGGGAGGCAGCGCGGAGGACTCCATGGTGGGACCGGGGTCGATCATCTCCGGCACCGTCCACGGGTCCGTGATCAGCTCGGACGTGGTCGTGGAGTCCGGGTCGGTGGTGCAGGGCAGCGTGCTGCTGCCGGGCGTGCGGATCGGGCGCGGCGCGGTCGTGCGGCGGGCGATCCTGGACAAGAACGTCGTCGTGCCCGACGGGGCGCTGATCGGCGTGGACCCGGCGACGGACCGCCAGCGCTACACCGTGTCGTCCGGCGGCGTGACGGTGCTCGGGAAGGGCGTCACCGCCCACTGACGCGGTCGGCGTCCGGCGGGTGACCGGGGGCGGCGTCGACGTGGTCGGGGGACCTCCTCGCGGTGGTCCCCGGCCGTCGACGTGCCGCCGGGCTCGATCACGAGGGTGCGCGCGCCCTCGTGCGACGACGGCGTGTGCCGGGCGCCCTTCGGGACCACGAACACGTCACCCGCACGGGGGCCGCCGGTCCGGAAGGGGCCGACGGCAGGCACACCGTCATCACGTCCGAGCGGCCGGCTCAGGCCCCGTTCAACCGACCTTCGCCGCCACCAGCAGACCGTCACCCAGGGGCAGGATCACCGGCACCAGGCTGTCGTCGTCGCGGACCGCCCGCGCCACGTCCCGCATCGCCGTCGTGTCCGGGTCGCGCTGCGAGGGGTCGACCACGCGACCGTGCCACAGCACGTTGTCGAACGCGATCACGCCGCCCGGCCGCAGCAGCCGCACGCCCTCCTCCAGGTACTTCGGGTACTCCGACTTGGCCGCGTCCACGAACACCAGGTCGTACGCGCCGTCGGTCAGCCTGGGCAGCACCTCCAGCGCCCGACCCCTGATCAACCTGGTCCGCGACACCGCGATCCCGGCCTCCGCGAACGCCACCCGCGCCGCCCGCTGGTGCTCCGGCGCGACGTCGATGGACGTCAGCACCCCGGCCGCGGGCATGCCCCCGAGCAGGTACAACGCCCCGACCCCGGCACCCGTGCCGATCTCCACCACGGCCTTGGCCTGCAACGCCGCGGCGAGGAACCGCAACGCCGCCCCGCCGCCGGACCCGATCGGCACGCACCCCAACTCGGCGCCACGAGCCCTGGCGGCCGTCACCACGGCGTCCTCGGGCAGGTAGCGCTCCACGTACTCGCGCGTCGGCGCATCCACAGCACGAAGGCTAACGCCGCCGGCGGCGGTTCGGGTGAATCCGGCCGACAACCCGGATTCTCAGCGTGCTCTCAGCCGCCTCTCACGATGGTTATAAGGGAGGACGTCAGTCTGGTCACAACGCATGACGAGCAGGACATCGGGAACACGTCAGGGGAGCCGAGCGTTGACCCGTGCAGCAGGGCAGCAGCCCAGTGGAGGTGCTTAACCGCCCGATGCCTAACCAGCCGACCGCCGCACTGACGGCCCCCCTCGACGACGTGGAGTGGATCCCGCCCACGTGGGACGAAGTCGTGCGTGAACACGCCGACCGGGTGTACCGGCTGGCCTACCGCCTGACCGGCAACCAGCACGACGCCGAGGACCTCACCCAGGAGACGTTCATCCGGGTGTTCCGCTCGCTCGCGTCGTACAAGCCCGGCACCTTCGAGGGCTGGCTGCACCGCATCACGACGAACCTCTTCCTCGACATGGCCCGCCGCCGCTCCCGCGTGCGGATGGAGGCCCTGCCCGAGGAGACCGACCGCATCCCGGGCGACGACCCGACGCCCGAGGAGGTCTACGCCGACACGCACCTCGACCCTGAGCTGCAGGCGGCGCTGGACGAGCTGCCGCCCGAGTTCCGCGCCGCTGTCGTGCTGTGTGACGTGGAAGGACTCTCCTACGAGGAGATCGGCGCCACCCTCGGCGTCAAACTGGGTACCGTGAGGAGCAGGATCCACCGGGGCCGCCAGGCCCTGAGGGTTGCACTGGAACGCCGTCGGGGTCTGGTTCGGGAGGACTCTGCATGACCGACCTGCGAGGTTGGCAACTGCCCGAGCAGCACCTGCTGCCCGACGCGGTCGTCGCCTTCGTCGACGGCGAGCTGTCCGCGTCGGCGCACACCAGGGCGTCCGCCCACCTGTCGCGCTGCCCGTTCTGCGCCGCCGAGGCGTACTCGCAGCAGCAGGCCAGGTCCGCGGTCCGCGCCGCCGACGCGCCGTGCGCCCCCGCGAGCCTGCTGGCCAGGCTGGGTGCGATCCCCCAGGAAGTCGAGCTGCCCAGCGCGCCGGACGGCCTCGCGGTCACCGAGGACGGCCAGCTGGTCACCGTGCAGCGGCCCGACCGGGTCGCGTTCGGCAACGGTCCCGTGCTGGGGTCCGGCCGCCCTTTCGGGACGGGCGGCGGTAGCCGCTTCGGAGCCGGCCTCTTCGGCTCCGGTCTGTTCGGGGGAAAGCGCGCCCGCCAGGGCGCCGGCGTCGTCGTCTCCGGACTCATGCTCGGCGCACTCGCCCTCGTCGCCCCCGGCGGCGACGACCCCGCGCCCGTGCCCGCCCAGGGCAACACACCGCAGCCCGCGCCCGTCGTGGCCCCGACCTCGGCCGCCGCCGCCCGCGAACCGGCGGAGGCGCTGCGCCCCGTGCCGAACACCGGCCTGATGGGCCGCTGACCAGCCCGCTGACGGCAACTTCACCGGTCAACGGGCACGATTGCCGCGCGACAACCAGGTGTGACGACGTGCGGGGAGCGATGAGCGAGCCAGAGCAGGGCAACGGGACCCCCAGGTCGGGCGTGGACGACGGGGTGCACCGCAGGCTCGCACCCCGTCCGCTGAACCGCCCGCCCGTGGACCCCGGCCAGGAAGCCGTGTTCGGCCGCCCGCGGGACGTGACGGGCGCGTTCTCCGCCGACCGCCCCAGCCTCAACGGCACCGGCTCCGTCCGGTTCGCCCCGCCGCCCCCGGAAGCGCTGTCCACCGCGTTCGGACGCCCCCAGGGCGACGCCGGCACCCGCCTGCAACGCCCACCGGTCGACCTGCACGGCGAACCCGAGGTCGAGCCCGTCTTCTGGGAGGGCAAGCCTGCGGGCGACGCCTGGCGCGACCCCGGCGCGGCGGCCGTCATCGGACCGCCCGCCGTCACCGAGCGACCCGACACCGAGACCCGCCCCGAACCCGGCCCCGGACCGCAGCTCAGCGTGCCCGAACTGCTGTTCGGCCGCCGCGTCAAGCCCGCGGGCCTGGTGCTGCTGATGGTCGCCGCGCTGCTCGTCGGCGGCGCGGGCGGCGTGATCGGCTGGCTGATGGGCCGGGTCGGCAACCCGCTCACCGACGGCGGCGTCACGCTCGCCGAGGTCAAGCCCGGCAAGGAACGCCCGGTCGGGTCGGTGGCCGACATCGCGCAGCGCGTCACGCCCAGCGTCGTGTCGATCGAGTTCAAGGGCGCGAACGTGGCCGGCGTCGGTTCCGGCGTGGTCATCGACGGCGCCGGGTACGTGCTCACCAACGACCACGTCGTCGCACCGGCCGTGCAGGACACGTCCGCGAAGCTGACCGTGGTCTTCACCGACGGCAAGCGGGCGGTGGCGCAGGTCGTCGGCCGCGACTCCAAGACCGACCTCGCGGTGATCAAGGTCCAGGTGGACAACCCGACCGTGCTCCAGTTCGGCAACTCCGACGAGCTGGCCGTGGGCGACACCGTGCTGGCCATCGGCTCACCGCTGTCGCTGTCGAACACCGTCACCGAGGGCATCGTCAGCGCGCTGCACCGTCCCGTGACGGCGGCGGGCGAGAACGGCGGCCCGCAGGTCACCTACGACGCCATCCAGACCGACGCGGCCATCAACCCCGGCAACTCCGGTGGCGCGCTGGTCGACTCGTCCGGCGCGCTGGTCGGCATCAACTCGTCGATCCGCACCGAGACCGGCGGCTCCGTCGGCCTCGGGTTCGCCATCTCCGGCAACTACGCGCGCAAGGTCTCGCAGGCGCTGATCCGCGACGGCGAGGTCAAGCACGCCGACATGAACATCAACGTGCGGTCGGCGTCGGCGGAGACGGCCGAGGGCGCGCAGGTGCAGAACGTGCCCGACGGCGGTGCGGCCGACGCGGCCGGCATCGAGGAGGGCGACGTCATCACGCGGGTCGGTGACCGGATGGTGCGCAACGCCGCCGAGCTGACCGTCGCGGTGAGGGAACGCGAGATCGGTGAGACGGTGCCGGTCGTGCTGGCCAGGCAGGGCCGTGAGCTGACGGTGCAGGTGACTCTCAGGTCCGACTGACGGCTACGCTGGCGGTCAGGACGGGGCGCGGAAGGTGGGGCACGCGGGTGTTCGACAGCATCGGGTGGCTTGAGATCCTCGTCATCGTCGTGGCGGGCCTGTTCATCCTGGGGCCGGAACGACTGCCCTCGGCGGCGGCGTGGCTGGGCAAGACGCTGCGCCAGGTCCGCGAGTACGCGACGGGCGCGCGGGAGCAGTTGAAGCAGGAGATGGGGCCCGAGTTCGAGCAGCTGCGCAAGCCGCTGGAGGACCTGCGGGAGCTGCGCAACTTCGACCCGAAGCGCGCCATCACCAAGCACCTGTGGGACGACGACCCGGTCGAGAAGCCGAACGGTCATCCCGCCGTCCCGCCCGTGCGTGACGCGGCGGCCGGGGAACGGCCGCTGGAGCGCGGCGAGCGCCCTCCGTACGACCCGGACGCCACCTGATCCGCACTACCTGGTCCGCGCTACCTGACCTGGGCGGCCTGGTCCGTTCTGCCGCCTGACCTGGCGCTACTTGGCCTGGACGGCCTGGTCCGTGTCGCCTGGCCTGGGCGTTACCCGGTCCGGCGCTGACGGCCCCGGACTTCACCTGACCTGGTGCTGACCGGTCCGTCGGGTCCTGGTCCGACGCTGACCGACCCGTTTCTCCGGCGGCCGGCGCGGTGGCGTTGGGCACTCGCGGTGGCGTGCCGATCGATGCGGTCGCGAGCGGTCGGGTGCGGGCGAGGGCCCGGAATTGTCGGACCCCACCGGTAAAATCACAGCAGGGGTCCCCTTGGCGAGGACCCCTGCGAAGCGTGGTCGTGGTGCGAAGCGCGGTTGCGGTGGGAAGTGTGGTCGCGGTGGTCAGCGGCCGGCGGGGGAGACGTTCAGCAGGCGGCCGGCGAGGCCGCGGGACCTGGTCGAGAGCTTGCCCGCCATCGCCGCCAGCGCCTGGCCCGCCACCGACTGAGGGTGGGCCAGCACGATCGGCGTGCCGGAGTCGCCCTGCTCCCGCAGCCGCGGGTCGAGCGGGACCTGGCCCAGCAGCGGCACGTCCGCGCCGACCGCCTGGGTCAGCGAGTCCGCCACGGCCTGCCCGCCGCCCGAGCCGAACACGTCCATCCGCGACCCGTCCGGCAGCTCCAGCCACGACATGTTCTCGATCACACCGGCGATGCGCTGCCTCGTCTGCAACGCGATCGACCCCGCCCGCTCGGCCACCTCGGCGGCGGCCTGCTGCGGCGTCGTCACGACCAGGATCTCGGCGTTCGGCACGAGCTGCGCCACCGAGATGGCGATGTCACCGGTGCCCGGCGGCAGGTCGAGCAGCAGCACGTCCAGGTCGCCCCAGAACACGTCGGCCAGGAACTGCTGCAACGCCCGGTGCAGCATGGGGCCCCGCCACACGACCGGGGTGTTGCCCGGCGTGAACATGCCGATCGAGATGAGCTTCACGCCGTGCGACTGCGGCGGCATGATCATCTTCTCGACCTGGGTCGGTCGGGCGTCCGTGCCCAGCATCCGCGGGATGGAGTGGCCGTAGATGTCGGCGTCCACCACGCCGACGGACAGCCCGCGCGCGGCCATCGCGACGGCCAGGTTCACCGTCACCGACGACTTGCCGACACCGCCCTTGCCCGACGCCACGCAGTACACCCGCGTCAACGACCCGGGCTGGGCGAACGGGATCACCGGCTCCTCGACGCCGCCGCGCAACGTCTTGCGCAGCTCGGTGCGCTGCGCGTCGCTCATCACGTCGAGCTCGACGCGGACGCCGGTCACGTCGTCGAGCGCGGACACGGCGGCCGTCACGTCGGCGGTGATCTTGTCGCGCAACGGGCAGCCGGACACGGTGAGGTACACCGCCACGTCGACGACCCCGTCGTCACCGACCACGACGCCCTTGACCATGCCCAGGTCGGTGATGGGACGCCGGATCTCCGGGTCCTGCACACCGGCCAACGCCTTCTGCACGTCGTCAACGGTAGGAAGAGTCACGGGAACGCCTTCGGGAGAGGTGGTGGGACCGCCATGCTACGGCGGCCCCCGCACCTCCAAGCTACCGGTTGGTCACCCCTGTCACGGGGGCAGCGCGCAGCCGGTTGCGTGCTTTCCGTAACATCGGTATCCGTGCCGGAAACCGGATCTGCCCGGTTGCCCACCCGTACCGAGCTGGGGGTGTGGCGATCTTTTCTCCGGGCGCACGCGCGGCTCACTCGGGTCCTGGAAGCCGAACTCATCGCTGAGCAACGACTGTCGCTCGCGGCCTACGACGTGTTGGTGCAGCTCGCGGAGGCGCCGCAGTACAGACTCCGGATGACGGAGCTGGCCGACGCCGTGCTGCTGTCCCGCTCGGGCGTCACCAGACTCGTCGACCGACTGGAACGCGCGGGCCTGGTGCTGCGGGAACGCGCCGACGGCGACGGTCGCGGCGTGGTGGCGGTGCTCACCTCGCAGGGGCTGGACCGGCTGCGGGTGGCGTCGGGGACGCACCTCACCGGTGTCGTGCGCCACTTCGCCGACGCGTTCGGCCACGCCGAGCTGGAGGCGTTCGGCCGCACCTGCGACCGGCTCGGCGCGGGAGAGCCCTGACCCGGCGAGCACCCCTGACCCGGCGAGAACCCTGACCCGGCAGCTCCTGACCGGGCGAGCCTCGACGTGCGGTTCAGGGTGAGGGGACGTCGTCCTTGACGGCGCGCTTGCGCTCGCGGAACACGCGTTCCAGCTCGCTGCGCAGGTAGTCGCGGGTCACCACCTCACCGACGGCGATCCGCAACGCGGCCAGCTCGCGCGCCAGGTACTCCGTGTCGGCCTTGGTCTGCGCGGCCCGCGCCCGGTCCTCCTCCAGCGACACCCGGTCGCGGTCGTCCTGCCGGTTCTGCGCGAGCAGGATCAGCGGCGCGGCGTAGGCGGCCTGCGTGGAGAACGCCAGGTTCAGCAGGATGAACGGGTACGGGTCCCAGCGCAGCGACACCGCCACCAGGTTGAGCGTGATCCACACGATCACCAGCAGCGTCTGCCAGAACAGGAACTTCCCGGTGCCGAGGAACCGGGCCAGCCGCTCGGAGAACCGGCCGAACGCCTCCGGGTCCAGCGACAGCCGGAACCGGCCCTCCGTGCGCGGCTGGTCGAGCCGTCGACGCGGCAGCAGCTCAGGCATGGGACAGCCCCGTTTCGCGCCAGTTGACCGGCAGCAGGTGGTCCAGCACGTCGTCCACGGTGACCGCGCCGATCAGGTGGTCGCTCTCGTCCACCACCGGCCCGCACACCAGGTTGTAGGCGGCGAAGTATCGGGTCACGTCGCTGAGCGACGCGGAGGGCGACAACGTCGCCAGGTCCGTGTCCAGCACGCCCGCGACCAGGTCGGACGGCGGTTCGCGCAGCAGCCGCTGGATGTGCACGCAGCCCAGGTAGCGGCCGGTGGGCGTGGCCGTCGGCGGGCGGCAGACGAACACCATGCTGGCCAGCGCGGGCGTGAGGTCCGGGTTGCGCACGTGCGCCAGCGCCTCGGCCACCGTCGCGTCCGGCGAGAGGACCACCGGCTCCGGCGTCATCAGGCCGCCCGCGGTGTCGAAGCTGTACTCCAGCAGCCGCCTCACCGGCGCGGACTCCTCCGGCTCCATCAGCCCGAGCAGCCGCTCCTGCTCGCCCTGCGGCAGCTCGGCCAGCAGGTCCGCCGCGTCGTCGGGGTCCATGGCCTCCAGGATGTCCGCGGCGCGCTCGTCGTCCAGGTGCGCCAGCAGGTCCTTCTGGTCCTCCTCGGCCATCTCCTCGATGACGTCCGCGAGCCGTTCGTCGTCGAGCGCCTCGGCCACCTCGTAGCGCCGCTTGAACGGCAGGCTGTGCAGGGCCAGCGCCACGTCGGCCGCGCGCATCGTCTCGAACACCGCCACCAGGTGCTGCGCGCCCTGCGGCTGGCCCGCCAGCTCCGACACCGACAGCCCGGT
>NZ_JBFAAX010000152.1:12295-12600 GCF_040639995.1 Actinosynnema sp. NPDC023658
CCGGTCCGCGTCGCGCCAACCGCCCGGTGCGCTCGCGGACCGCGACCCGCGTCATCCGCCAGTCCCGGGTGCGGCTGGGTTCCATCGCCGCGTCGACCAGCACCGCCGCCGCGCCGGAGCCGAGCGTCACCCGCGCGTCGAGCAGCTCGCCGACGACCAGGACCTCGTTGGTGCGCTGGTGGAACTGGCGCAGGTTGACCGTCCCGGTGGCGAGCGTCACGGCGTTCGGCTCGATCGAGGTGACCCGCAGCATCGGCACGAAGATGCGCCGCCGGGTCGCGAGCTCCAGCACCAGGCCCAGCACC
>NZ_JBFAAX010000153.1:0-12540 GCF_040639995.1 Actinosynnema sp. NPDC023658
TGCCCTCGATGCCGCGCACCCCGAAACCGCCGGGGATGAGGATCGCGTCGAGCCCGCCGAGGGCGTGCGCCGCGCCGGACGGCGTCTGGCCGCCACCGCCACCACCGCCGCCGCCTCGGCCACCGCCGGAGCCACTGGGCAGGCCGGAGCGTCCGCCGGGCGGGACCGTCGACCGGTTGTTGGGGCCGGCGCCGGGCGGGAGGAAGCCGGGCGGGTAGGGCCCGCCGCCACCGCCGCCACCACCGGGCAGGTTCGTGGTGCCGCCGCCGGGCAGCGTCGTGCTGCCGCCACCGGTGGGACCGTTCCACCCGGACTGGTTGGTGCTGCCACCGCTGCCACCGCTGCCGCCGGTGCCACCCGTGCCACCACCGCCCGTGCCGCCGGGTCCGGGGACGCCGCCACCGCCGAGGTCGCCGAACCCGCTGCCGGTGCCCGTGCCAGTGCCCGTCCCGGTGCCGCCGGGGACGCTCTGCCGACCGTTGATCTGCCCCGTGCCGTTCTGGTTGGAGTCCCCGCTGCCGCCCGTGCCCTCCATGGGCGGGGGCGGGGAGAAGGCGGGCATGGTCGAGCCCGACTCCTGGAAGTCCTGGGACATGGTCGTCATGACCTCGGCGGCCCGCTCGTGGGCCTGCTGCTTCTCCTCGAACTTCTGCTCGATCTGGTCGATCGTGCCGGCCCACTTGAACGGGTTGGGCTCGGAGAACAGCATCTTGTAGGCATCGGCGGTGCTGAACTTGACCGGTTCGGGCATCGCGTTCTTCGCCTGCTCGGCGGCCGTGCTCTGGGCGTAGAGCTTGTTGCCGGTGAGCTGCGCGCCCTGGGCCGCGTTGCCGGACCAGGTGGCGACGTTGGTGAAGTACCCCTGCGCCGACTCCGCCGCCGCACCCTGCCACGCACCCTTGCTGGCGGCCGTGGCGCTGGTCAGGCTGGACTGGAGCTCGGCCAGCGTGTTGCCGATCTTGGTCCAGGCCTCGCCCTGCTCGTTCGCGGTGCTGGGCGCCATGTTCTCGGTGACCATGGACTTGAGGGTCTCGTGGTCGTAACCCAGGTAGTGCGAGCCCGCGGGGGACAGCGGCGGGCGGTAGTTCTCCACCACCTGCTCGAGCTGCTTCTCCTGGTTCGCCTGGTACTGAGCGGACTGCTGCTTGTAGCGCAGGTAGTCGTCGAGCGTCGTGATGGCGCCGAAGATCCCGGGGTTGGCGGCGCGCTCGCGCTCGTACTCGGCGCGCAGTTCGGCTTCCGTCTGCCCGGCGTAGGTAACCTTGGTCGCCTGGCTGTTCTGCGCCGGCGGCGGTGCGTACGACGGCTGCGAGTTGGGCGGCGTCACGACGTTCTCCCCTGGGTTACTTCGGCAGCTTCGGTTCGATGGCGGTGGCGACCTTGGTGGCAGCCTCGCACGCTTCGTCCAATGACGCGTTCGCGGACGCTACGACGTCGACCCGGGAGGTGCTGGTCACCTCGACCGCGACCAGGCACGATGTCTGGGAGGAGGGAGCCTTGACGAGCTTCGCCCTGCGCGACCCGACAGTGATGTCCGACAACTCCTTGCCGACCGCCTCGTCGATCTTGAGCGATGGTTGCGCCTTCAGCGTCACCGACGTGGTCGCGGAGAACTCAGCGTCACACGCCTTCCCGTCGGCCTCGATCTCGGTCAGTTTCAACTGGCCGGCCGCCGACTGCAAGGCCTCGCACGCGTCGAAATCCGCGAGGGAGTCGCCGCCGGTCGAGGGCTTGGTGGTGGTCGTGGCCTCCGAGGTACGGGCCGACGTGGCGGTGGTCGCCCCCGGTGTCGGGGTTCCACCGGTGGTGCACGCCGTGGTCACCGCTCCCAGCACCGTCAACACCAGGACGGCGCGGACCGACATTCCCTTGCTCAACTGATCTCCACCCTCAGTAGCGTTGGTAAGTGCCGGCGTTCGAGTCGTCGACCTCGCGATAGTTCTCGATCGCCTTCTGGAGCGCCAATCGGGCTTCTTCCAGTGCGGACTTCAACTGGTCGATGGCCGGAACGATGCCCGAGGTGCCTGCCCCGCCCTCAACCCCCTCGCGGTTGTAACGGGTCATCGCGGTCGCGTCCGGGCTGGTCCCCAGCTTGACGTCCTGGCGGAGCAGCGCCACGTCCCCGTCCATCTTGCGCAGGTCCTTCTGGGCGTTGTCGATCGCCTTCAGGTAGGCCTCGGCACCCTCCTGGCTGATCGCGAAGGAGCCCGACTCGGCGGCCTGTTTCAGGCCGACCATGCTGGCCGTCATCGCCTGCATGGACTGTGCGCTCCACGCACCTTCCGCCGCCACGGTTACCCCCTGCGAGTCTGCCGATCCCAACGGTCACGGTACCCCCGAACGGAGGACCGTGTCTCGATTTTGACGGCTGGGGCGAGCACCCGGTTCCCGTGTCACCCGAACGCGCAGAAGCCCTCCCACCGCTGGTGGGAGGGCTTGCGGCACGACTGCGCCGATCAGCCGAAACGGCCGGAGATGTAGTCCTCCGTCGCCTTCTGGCTCGGGTTGGAGAAGATCTTCTCCGTGTCGTCCACCTCGATCAGCCGACCCGGCTGACCGACACCCAGCAGGTTGAAGAACGCGGTCTGGTCGCTGACCCGCGCGGCCTGCTGCATGTTGTGCGTCACGATGACGATCGTGTACTCCTTCTTCAACTCCGTGATCAGGTCCTCGATCGCCAGGGTCGAGATGGGGTCCAGCGCGGAGCACGGCTCGTCCATCAGCAGCACGTCCGGCTGCACGGCGATCGCCCGCGCGATGCACAACCGCTGCTGCTGACCACCGGACAGGCCGCCGCCCGGCCGGTCGAGGCGGTCCTTCACCTCGTTCCACAGGTTCGCCCCGCGCAACGACCGCTCGGCCACCTCGTCGAGCTTCTTCTTGTTCCGCTCCCCCGCGAGCTTCAGCCCGGCCACCACGTTGTCCCGGATGGACATCGTCGGGAACGGGTTGGGGCGCTGGAACACCATGCCGATGGTGCGGCGGACCTGCACCGGGTCGACGGAGGACGCGTAGATGTCCTCGCCGTCGAGCAGCACGGTGCCGTCCACGCGGGCGCCGGGCGCCACCTCGTGCATGCGGTTCAACGACCGCAGCACGGTGGACTTGCCGCAACCGGACGGGCCGATGAACGCCGTCACGTTCTTCGGCGGCACGGCGAGCGAAACCCCGTCGACGGCGTGGAACTTGCCGTAGTAGAGGTTGAGGTCTTTCACGTCGATGCGCTTGGCCATGACCGCCCGCTCACTTCGTCTTCGGAGCCAGCCACCGCGAGATCACGGTCGCCAGCAGGTTGAACAGCGTGATGATGATGACCAGGGTGATCGCCGCGCCCCAGATCCGCTCGAAGCCCGCCTGCGTCGGGTTGTTGCGCTCCGACGTCATGAGCAGCGGCAGCGACGCCATCGGCCCGTCGAACAGGTTGTAGTTGATGTACGGCGCGTACGCGGCCAGCACGAGCACCGGCGCGGTCTCGCCCATGACGCGGGCGAGGGCCAGCATGATGCCGGTGACGATGCCGGACAGCGCGGTCGGCACGACGACCTTCACGATCGTCTTCCACTTGGGGATGCCCAGCGCGTAGGACGCCTCGCGCAGCTCGTCCGGCACGATCTTCAGCATCTCCTCGGTGGTCCGCACGATCACCGGCACCATCAGCAGCACCAGCGCGAGGGACACCGCGAACCCGCTGCGGCCGAAGCCGAAGTACGTGATCCACAGGGTGTAGACGAACAGCGCGGCCACGATGGACGGCACACCGGTCAGGATGTCGACCATGAACGTGGTCGCGCGGGCCAGCCTGGACCGGCCGCCGTACTCCACCAGGTAGACGCCGACGAACAGGCCGAGCGGCACCGAGAGCAGCCCGCAGACCAGGCCTTGCGCCAACGTGCCGTAGATCGCGTGGTAGACGCCGCCGCCCTGCTGCCGGCCCAGCAGGCCGGACAGGGACTTCTGCCACCAGTCGCCGTCCAGCACGACCGGGAACCCGCGTTCGACCACCACGTACAGCACCCAGACGAGCGGGACGATCGCGACGAGGAACGCCCCGTACACCAGGACGGTGGCGACGCCGTTCTTGAACTTCCGCGCGCCGCTCATGCTCTGGAACGTGGGCGGCGTGGCGAGGCGGTTGAGGTCCGCCGTGTCGGTCGTCATTCGTACTCCTTGTGACCGGCGACGATGGACCGGGCGATGGCGTTGACGCCGAAGGTGAGCACGAACAGCACCAGGCCCGCGGCGATGTAGGCGCCCGCGGTGCGCGGGTCGTTGAACTCGGGCGCGGCCAGCGCGATCTTGGACGCGAAGGTCGCGCCGCCGTCGAACAGGCTCCACCCGAACGCCGCGCCGGTGCCGCTGAGGATGATCGTCAGCGCGATCGTCTCTCCGAGGGCGCGGCCGAGGCCGAGCATGGAGGCGCTGACGTACCCCGCCTTGCCGAACGGCAGCACGGTGGTGCGCACGACCTCCCACTTGGTGGCGCCGAGCGCGATGGCGCCCTCGACGTGGGTGACCGGGGTGCGGTCGAACACCTCGCGGCTGACCGCGGTGATGATCGGCAGGATCATCACCGCCAGCACGATGCCGGCGGTGAAGATGGTGCCGCCGAGCTCGATGCTGACGTTGCCCGCGGCGAACAGCGGGATCCAGCCGAGGCTCGACACCAGCCACTCACCGACCGGCGTGAGCACCGGGCCGAGCACCAGCAGACCCCACAGGCCGAAGATGATCGACGGCACGGCGGCCAGCAGGTCGATGACGTAGGCGAACGGCCGGGCGAGCCGGCGCGGCGCGTACTGGGTGAGGAACAGCGCGATGCCCAGGGCGATCGGCATCGCGATGACCAGGGCGAACGCGGACGACACGACGGTGACCAGGAGCAGGTCCAGGATGCCGTACCGCATGTCGTTGACGTCGCCGGTGGACCACTCGCGGCTGGTCAGGAAGTTGACCTTGTCCAGTCCGAGCGACGGGATGGCCTGGAGCAGCAGGAAGACGCCGATCGCCGCGATCAGGACCACGATGAAGATGCCCGACCCGGTGGCCAGGCCTGCGAAGATCCGGTCACCCGGCCGGACGTGGTTCCTCTGGTCGGCTTCCGTGGTCGGGGGAATCGGAGCCTCCGAGTCGGGTCGAGCGGCCGGAACGCCCGCACGGGCACCGGGCGTACCGGTACCCGAGGGGCGGAGGGCCACTTTGCGGTCACTCATCGCAATGGCGTTCCCGGGAAGTGTGCCGGCCTGGTCAGGCGATGGCCGTGATGGCGGTCAGCAGCTTGTCCTGGAAGGCCTTGGGCAGCGGAGCGTAACCCGCGTCCGCCAGACCACCCTGGCCGCTGGTCGCCGCCACCGTCAGGAACGCCTTGACGGCCTTCGCGGTGTCGGCGTCGTAGCCCTTGGAGCAGACGATCTCGTAGGTCGCCAGCACCAGCGGGTAGGCGCCCGCGGTGGTGGAGCCGTAGATCGAGTTCAGGTCGAGGACCAGGTCGTTGCCGGTGCCCTTGACCTTGGCGCCGTCGATGGCCTTGCCGACCGTCTCGTCGGTCAGCTCGACCGGGCCGGAACCGTTGTCGATCTTGGCGATGGACAGCTTGTTGTCCTGCGCGAACGACAGCTCGACGTAGGTGATGGCGCCGTCGACCGAACCGGCGGCCTGCGCGACACCGGCGGACTTCTCCTTGGCCTCGCCTACACCGCCCTTGAACTGCTTGCCGTCGCCCTGGGTCCACGCGCCCTTGGAGGCGGCGGTCAGGTACTTCTGGAAGTTGTCCGTGGTGCCGGACTCGTCGGAGCGGTAGACGACCTTGATGTCCTTGTCCGGCAGGGACGCGCTGCCGTTCACGGCCTTGATGGCCGGGTCGTTCCACTTCTTGACGGTGCCGTTGAAGATCTTGGCGGCCAGCTCGCCGGTCAGCGTCAGGTCGGTGACGCCCTGGAGCTTGTAGCCGAGCGCGACCGGGCCGAAGACCAGCGGCAGGTTCCACGCCGGGTTGCCCTTGCAGCGCTCGGCCGCCGCGGCGACCTCGCCCTTGCTCTCGGACAGCGGCGAGTCGGAGCCGCCGAAGTCGACCTGGCCCGCGTTGAACTGCTTGACGCCCGCGCCGGAGCCCGAGGCGTTGTACGCGAGGTCGGAGCCGGCGCACTTCGCCTGGTAGGCCTGGATGAACGTGGCGATCGCGTTCTGCTGAGCCGAAGAGCCCTCTGCGCTCAGCTTCGACTTGCCGCCGCACTCGACGGGGACCGACGTCTCGCCGGCCGCGGCCGACGTCGTGCCCGTGCCACCGGCGGTGTTGTCGTCGCTGCCACATGCGGTGAGCAGAAGCGCACCGGCCGCGATCAGGCCGAGAACGGCGCCGTGTCGCTTGGTCTTCACCTGAAGGTCCTCCAGCTACGGAAGCGGATGTCGAGCGGCGGACCTCCGCCGCTCGGCACGGACGTTAGGTAGCGAGGGTGGACAAGCACCCAGGAGGAGGTGAACGAGAAGTGAACACCACACGGGAAGTGACCGAGTACACCGCCTTTTGGGTGTCCCGTGACCTGCGCGTTCGCAGGGCGTGACGGGTTTGTCACTACCGGGCGTACTGGACGTCCGAGTCCCAGAGCGTGAAGCCCAACCGCTTGTACACGGCCAGTGCCGCGGCGTTGTCGGACTCGACGTACAGCATCACCTCGGTGAGGCCGGTGTCGCGCAGGTGCGCGAGCCCCGCGAGGGTGATCGCCTTGCCGAGGCCGCCGCCCTGCGCGTCCGGGTCGACGCCCACCACGTACACCTCGCCCAGTTCGGCGGTGTGCGCCTTGGTCCAGTGGAAGCCGAGCAGCCGTCCGTCGGCGGCGACCGCCAGGAGGAACCCGGCCGGGTCGAACCAGCGCTGCTGCTCCTTCTCCCGCAGGTCCTCGATGCTCATCGAGCCCTGCTCGGGGTGCCACGAGAACGCGCGGTGGTTGACGTAGACGACCGCGGCCTCGTCCCGACCGCGCACGAAGGGGCGCAGCGTGACGCCCTCGGGGAGGACGGGCGGGGGCAGTTCGGCGTCCAGCGGGCGGCGCAGGCGCAGCAGCTCGCGGACCTTGCGGTAGCCGAGCTTCGCGGCCAGCGCCTCGGCACCGGGGTGACCGCCGTGCGACCAGACCCGGACGGGCTTGGCGCGGTCGGCCACGGCCTCGACCAGGGCGCTGCCGATGCCGCGGCGGCGGTGCTCGGGGTGCACGGCCAGCTCGGCCACCTCGTTGCCGTCGGAGTCGCCGAAGACGTCCAGGTGCAGGTAGCCGACCAGCTCGTCGCCGTCACGGGCGATCAGGTGCCTGCTCCCGGGCGAACCGGGGCGCAGCCGCAGCTCGACGGCTTCCCCGACGGGGGCGACGCCGTCCGCGGCTTGGGCGGCCCCGAGCAGACCGGAGACCTCGTCGGACTGCTCGGGTGACAGCTCCTCGAACCAGCTCAATTCCACGCGGTCGATTGTCCTCGCCCCGCGCGACCGCCTGGGGCCTGCCCCGTAAGTCGACCCTCGCCGCGAGGTTGCGTCGGTCGTTCGCGACTCATTTGCCGGCGATCACGCACTTCGATCGTCGGCAGATCAGGCACGAGCGGCCGACTCTCAGGCGACCGAGCCGCCGCCTGCGAAGCAGCGGCAATCAAGCACGGTAGATCAGTTCGGCGTCGTCCATCGGGGTGTCCGAGCCCTCGACCACCTGGTCGACGCGGCGGGCGCTGCCCGGGCGCGGGGGGCGGACGAACTTGTAGCCCACGTTGCGCACGGTGCCGATGAGGGACTCGTGCTCGGGGCCCAGCTTCGCGCGCAGCCGCCGGACGTGGACGTCCACCGTGCGGGTGCCGCCGAAGAAGTCGTAGCCCCACACCTCCTGGAGCAGCTGGGCGCGGGTGAAGACGCGGCCCGCGTGCTGCGCCAGGTACTTCAGCAGCTCGAACTCCTTGTAGGTGAGGTCGAGCGGCCGGCCGCGCAGGCGGGCGGTGTAGGTGGCCTCGTCGATGACCAGCTCACCGAGCTGCAGCGAGCCGTCGCCGCCGGGCTGCGTGGTGCCGCGGCGCGACCGGACGAGGCGCAGCCGGGCGTCCACCTCGGCCGGGCCGGAGGTGGGGAGCAGGATCTCGTCCACGCTCCAGTCGGAGTTGACCGCGACCAGGCCGCCCTCGGTGACGACGGCCACCACGGGCACGTCCACCCCGCTGGAGTCCAGCAGCCGGCACAGGCTGCGCGCGGCCACCAGGTCGGTCCTGGCGTCGACCAGGACGATGTCGTGCGGACCGGCTTCCAGCAGCGCCGACACCTCCGGCCGCAGCGGACGCACCTCGTGCGGGAGGAGCGACAGCGCGGGGAGAACCGCCTCTGGATCGGAGTCGGTGGTCAGCAGCAGCACGTCGATGCTCATCGCGGCGCCCTCTCGTTCGGCCGGTGCGTGGTCACCGACCAAGCACAGGCGAAGTACGGTGACCGGGCCCCGTTGCCTGCGGATGACGGAGACGATACCGGTGCACGCCACAAAAGACCCAGGTCAGCAGCGCAGAGTCACAGTTGTTTCCACAAGCGTCACGCCTGTTACATCCATGTCACACGACGCTGTCCCCCTGCACGGCCTGCATGTGAGGTCGACACCCTCCGTGACGGATCTCGCATTCGTGGTGGGGCACGGCTTCACCAACCACGTCCGCAAGCCGTTCGTGTCCCGGGTGTTGCGCCGGTTCGCGCGGCACGGCGGGGTCGTCGCGCTGGACTTCCGCGGCCACGGCCGCTCGGGTGGGCGGTCCAGCGTGGGCGGTGACGAGATCCACGACCTCGCGGCCGGGGTTTCGCTCGCCCGCGACCTCGGGTACCGCCGGGTGGTGACGGTCGGGTTCTCCATGGGCGCCTCCATCGCGCTGCGCCACGCTGGCCTGCACGAGGACCGGCCGGACGCGGTGGCCGCGGTCAGCGCGCCCTCCCGCTGGTGGGTGCGCGACACGGTGGCGATGCGCCGGGTGCACTGGCTGCTCGAACAGCCGCACGGCCGGCTCGCCGCCCGCGCGCTGGGCGTGCGCCTCGGCCCGCCGTGGCTCACCGCGCCGGAGAGCCCGCTGGAGGTCGTCCACCGCATCGCGCCGACCCCGCTGCTGATCGTGCACGGCGAGCAGGACCACTACTTCGGACCGGCCCACGCCGTCGCGCTGCACCGGGCCGCGGGCGGTGGCGCGCAGCTGTGGCTGGAGCCCGGCGTGAGGCACGCCGAGTCCGCGATGACGCCCGCCCTGGTGGACCGGATCGCGACCTGGCTGGACGAGCACTCCCGCCACCCCGACCCGACCGACCCCACCCAGTCCCAGGCCGATCTCATCCAGACAAAGGGCAGGCGATGACCGCGACCGAGACCAAGCGCCGCCGTCCCACGCGCGGGCGCAAGCTGATCATCGCCGCGATCGTCGTGATCGGCCTGCTGGTCGCGGCCGACTTCGCGCTGGCCGCGGCGGGCGAGTACCAGGTCGCGCAGAAGATGCGGGAGAAGTTCGGGCTGAGCGAGGACCCGTCGGTCCGGATCAACGGCTTCCCGTTCCTCACCCAGGCCATCGCGGGCGACTACCGGGACATCGAGATCAGCGCCACCGGCGTGCCCGTGCGCGACCAGCTGCGCGACCTGGAGATCCGGGCGAACCTGCACCACACCCGCATCGGCCTGTCCGACCTGCTGGCGGGCGACACGCGCGGCGCGAAGATCGACCAGGTCCGGGGCAGCGTCAAGATCAAGGCCAACGACCTGAACCGCCTGGTCAACCAGGTCACGCCGTTCACCGACATGGCGATCGAGCCGGACAACCGCACCGAGCCGCCCGCCGGGCAGAAGCCGGACCCGACGGTCGCGGCGGTGAAGCTGTCGGGCAACACCAAGGTCGCCGGCCGCACCATCCGCATCACCGCCTACGGCACGGTGTCGCTGGTCAACGGCCAGGTCATGATCGGGATGAACGACGTCGAGCTGGACGACATGGCCCTGGAGGGGCTGGACGCGGTGCTCGGCGTGGTGCGCCAGGCGTTGAGCGTGACCATCGACCCCGGCACGCTCCCCTTCACGGTGACGCCGACGGCTGTCAGGGTGGAGAGCGGCGCGTTCACCGTGGAAGGCGCGATCAACGACATCCCCCTGGACGGAGGCGGCAAGTAGGTGACCGGTCTGTGGGCGTTGCTCGGCGCGGTGGCGATCACCGCCGCGATCGGCGTGGTGCTGCGGGCGCGGAACGGCCGCGTGCGCGTTCCCGAAGCCGCTTCGAACGGGCGTGAGCTGCCCGGACCCGTGCGCGAGCTGCTCGTCCCGGGCGCACCGGTGACGCTGGTGCAGCTGTCCACGGCGTTCTGCGCCGACTGCCGGCGGACCCGCGCCCTGCTGGAGGACCTCGCCGGTCGCACCGAGGGGCTGCGGCACGTCGAGCTGGACGTCACCGACCTGCCGGAGGTCGCTGCGGACCTCGGTGTGCTGCGCGCGCCGACGACGCTGGCGTTCGACCGGTCCGGCGGGGAGCTCCTGAGGGTCGGCGGGCTCCCGAAGCCCGACACGCTTATTGCGGCTTTGCGCCCACACCTGCCTCGACCGATCGGGTGAACCTGGCAACTCCCACCTTGTGGACGCCACTCCCGACCACAGGGACGAGCGGCTACCCTCGAACACATGACCACGCTGCTGACCAAGCGACTCGCGGTTGACCTGTGCCGCGTGCGCAGCAGCCTGTGTCGCGCGGCGAGCTGACCGGGCGGTCCCCGGCGGCCCGCACGCCCTTGACGGGTGTGTGTGCCTGCCCTTAACACCGCCTGAGACGGACTACCAGTCTTGTCCACCGTCAGGAGGTCGCCGTGCCGAATGAAGCCACCGCCACGAAACCGAAGGACGCGCCGGTCGACCCGCGCGGCCCGCGTTTCAGCGCCTGGATCACGACCGCCGTGCTGGCGGTCGTGCTGCTGTCCGGGTCGTGGCGCCTGCTCGCGGCGCAGACCGTGCTGTTCGGGATGTGCGCGTTCATCTCGCTCAAGCTCAACCCCTGGGGCCACGTCTACCGGTTCGCCGTGCAGCCGAGGATCAAGCCGACGACCGAGCGCGAGGAGGCCGCCCCGCTGCGGTTCGCGCAGGGCGTCGGGTTCGTGTTCGCCCTGATCGGCACGGTCGGCTACGCCTCCGGGCTCACCGCACTCGGGGTCGTCGCGACGTCCGCCGCGCTGGTCGCCGCGCTGCTCAACGCCGCGCTGGGCCTGTGCCTGGGCTGCGAGCTGTTCCTGGTGCTGCGCCGCCACGCGCCCGCACTCGCCCGACCCCAGTGACACCGTCGCAGTAGAAACGAAGAAATTGGAGCAGCTCGATGAGCCGTGAAGACGTCCTGGTCTCGGCCGCTTGGTCCGAGGAGAACCTGACCACGCCCGGCGTGGTGTTCGTGGAGGTGGACGAGGACACCACCGCCTACGAGGGGGGTCACATCCCGGGCGCCGTGAGGATCGACTGGAGGACCGAGCTCCAGGACCCGGTCCGGCGCGACTTCGTCGACCGCCAGGGCTTCGAGAAGCTGCTGTCCGCCAAGGGCATCTCCAACGACGACACCGTCATCCTCTACGGCGGCAACAACAACTGGTTCGCCGCCTACGCGTACTGGTACTTCAAGCTGTACGGCCACGACGCGGTGAAGCTGCTCGACGGCGGCCGCAAGAAGTGGGAGCTCGACGGTCGTCCGCTGGACAAGGAGCAGGTGGAGCGCCCCGCGACCACCTACACCGCCCAGGAGCAGGACCTCGCCATCCGGGCGTTCCGCGACGAGGTCGTGGACGCGATCGGCAACAAGAACCTCGTCGACGTGCGCTCGCCCGACGAGTTCTCCGGCAAGCTGCTCGCGCCCGCGCACCTGCCGCAGGAGCAGGCGCAGCGCGCCGGCCACATCCCGAGCGCGATCAACGTGCCGTGGAGCAAGGCGGCCAACGAGGACGGCACGTTCAAGTCGAACGAGGAGCTGGCCGAGATCTACGGCGAGGCCGGGTTCGACGGCTCGCGCAAGACGATCGCCTACTGCCGGATCGGCGAGCGCTCGTCGCACACGTGGTTCGCGCTGCACGAGCTGCTCGGCCACGAGGACGTGAAGAACTACGACGGTTCCTGGACCGAGTACGGCTCGCTGGTCGGCGTGCCCGTCGAACTCGGCAGCGGCAAGGAGGGCTGATCATGAGCTTGGACGGTTGCGGCGCACCCGAGCAGGGCGTGGACATCCAGGTCGGCGCGAACGAGGTCGTGCTGACCGGCAAGGTCCGTTCCGAGGGCACCCCCGTGGGGGGCGCGTTCGTGCGGCTGCTCGACTCCTCGGGCGAGTTCACCGCCGAGGTCGTGTCCTCGGCCGACGGCGACTTCCGGTTCTTCGCCGCGCCGGGCACGTGGACCATCCGCGCGCTGCACCGGTCCGGCAACGGGCAGGCGTCGGTCAACGCGGAGGGGCCGGGCGTGCACCCGGTCGAGGTCGCGGTCGCCTGAGACCCGTACCAGAAGCACGGGGGGTGCACGGGCCGGTCCCAGCGCCACCCCTTCGCCG
>NZ_JBFAAX010000154.1:0-12472 GCF_040639995.1 Actinosynnema sp. NPDC023658
GCCGGCACACGCGGAGCGCGGCCGACGGGCGCCACCCCCCTTGATCGCGACCGGTGTGGACCCCCCGATCCACGGCCACGACTATGCGACCCGCACCCTGAAGCCATCCTGAAGCAACCTGAAGAAAGGTTCAGCAAGCCGGTCACCGACCA
This sequence comes from Actinosynnema sp. NPDC023658, assembly GCF_040639995.1. Taxonomy (NCBI): domain Bacteria; kingdom Bacillati; phylum Actinomycetota; class Actinomycetes; order Pseudonocardiales; family Pseudonocardiaceae; genus Actinosynnema; species Actinosynnema sp. NPDC023658. Next base: position 153 of record NZ_JBFAAX010000154.1, read on the forward strand.
CGGCATAGTTGGGCCATGCGGGTACTCGTGGTCGAGGACGATCGTCGGTTGGCGGAGCTGCTCGCCCGCGGGCTCACCGCGGAGGGTTTCGCGGTCGACGTGGAATACGACGGCCGCGACGGTCTGTGGCGTGCCACCGAGGACGAGTACGACGTGATCGTGCTCGACGTCATGCTGCCCTCCCTCAACGGGTACCGGGTGTGCGCGCAGCTGCCCGCGGCCGGGGTGTGGACGCCGATCCTCATGCTGACCGCCAAGGACGGCGAGCTCGACGAGGCCGAGGGGCTGGACACGGGCGCGGACGACTACCTCACCAAGCCGTTCTCCTACCTCGTCCTGGTGGCGCGGTTGCGCGCCCTGGTCCGCCGGGGCGGCGTCACGCGGCCGGCGGTGCTGCGCGCGGGCGACCTCGAGCTCGACCCCGCGCTGCGGGTGTGCCGCCGCCGCGACACGTCGATACCGCTGACCGCCAAGGAGTTCGCCGTGCTGGAGTTCCTGGTGCGCCACCAGGACCAGGTGGTCACGAAGACCGAGATCATCCGGGGTGTGTGGGACTCGGCGCAGGACCCGGACCCGAACCTGGTGGAGGTCTACATCTCCACGCTGCGGCGCAAGGTCGACGCGCCGTTCCACCGCAAGAGCATCACGACCGTCCGGGGCGTCGGGTACCGCCTGCGCGGCGAGGGCGAGGAGGACGCGTGAGCAACCGTCGACACCGGTCGTTGCGGATCAGCGTGACGATCGTGGCCACCGCGGTGATCGCCCTGCCGCTGCTGGGCATCGCCTCGGTCGCCGCGATCTTCCTGCGCGACCAGGCGATGCGGTTCGACACCGCGCCCGCGAAGATCAGCCAGATCTGCCTGTCCGGCTCGCTGACCGTCTTCGCCTCCGGGTCGAGGCGGGGCGTCGCGGCCGGCGCGATCCCGCTGGGCGAGCGCTGCGCGGGCGGTGTGCACGAGGTCGCGATCACGTCGCAGGACATCGGGGACTACCCGGTCGGCGGCGGCAAGGTCGTGAGCTACGAGGCCAACTACAGCTCGCAGGCGCAGGTGCCGGAGCTGTCGCTGTGGCCCTTCACCGACCCGCGCACCATCACCTACCGGGAGGTGTTCGACACCGGGGTGAGCTACCCGAGCCGACCGGTGTCGGGCCTCGGCGCGTGGCGGCACGAGCTGATGGCGGCCCAGACGACGCTCAACAACCGGGTGTTGATGCTGTTCACCGGCGCGGTGCTGCTGGCGGGGCTGTGCGCGTTCGTGGTGTGGTTCGCCACCGGTCGGGTGCTGCGGCCGGTGGAGGCCATCCGGCGGGAGGTCTCCGACATCACCGAGCACGACCTGTCCCGCCGCGTGCCGATGCCGCGCGCGCTCAACGAGATCGCCTGCCTGGCCAACACCGTGAACACGACGCTGGACCGCTTGCAGGCCGCGGTGGAGGACAACCGGCGGTTCGTCGCCGACGCGTCGCACGAGCTGCGCAGCCCCATCGCCGCGTTGCGCGCGGAGCTGGAGATCGCGCACGCGCACCCGGAGCTGACCGACTGGCGTGCCGTGGTCGACGGCGCGCTCCAGGACACCTACCGGCTGCAGGACCTGGCGACCGACCTGCTGATGCTCGCCCGGCTCGACCACGCGCAGTCCGCGGCCGCCAAGGGCGCGGTCGACCTGGTCGAGCTCGTGCACGCGGAGACCACCCGCCACCGGTCCCGCCACGCGCTGACCACCGACGTCGGTGACGGCCCGGTCCTGGTGCGCGGCAGCCACCCCCTGCTGACCCGCCTGCTCGGCAACCTGCTGGACAACGCCGAGCGCCACGCCACCACCCGCATCACCGTCCGCCTGGCCACCGCCGGGCCGGTGGCGCTGCTCGACGTGGTGGACGACGGTCCCGGCATCCCGCCCGCGGACCGCTCGCGCGTGTTCGAGCGCTTCACCCGGCTGGACGACGCGCGGACCAGGGAGACCGGCGGCACCGGCCTGGGCCTGCCCATCGCCCGCCGCATCGCCCTGCTCCACCGCGGCACGCTCGACGTGTTCGACGCCCTCGACCACCGCGGTGGCACCCGCCTGACCGCCGCGCTGCCGGTCCTGCCCGCCGGGGACTCCGACGACCACCACCGCTCGGCCCGCTAGGCGTCGCCGTGCGCGGGGCGCCGGGGCCGGTCGGGTTCGCGGAAGCGCGGCACGACCAGGCCGGACTCGTAGGCGGCGACCACGGCCTGCGTGCGGTCGCGCAGGCCGAGCTTGTTCAGCACCCGGCTCACGTGCGTCTTCACCGTCTCCTCGGTGACCACCAGCCGGGCCGCCACCTCCGGGTTGGACAGGCCCTCCGCGACCAGCCGCAGCACCTGCGTCTCACGCGGGGTCAGGGTGGACAGGGCGGCGTCCGGCGGAGCGCCCCGCTCCGGCCGCAGGCGGGCGAACTCGCTGATCAGGCGACGGGTCACGGTCGGGGCCAGCAACGCCTCGCCGGCCGCGACCACCCGCACGGCGTCGAACAGCTGCTCCGCCGTCACGTCCTTGAGCAGGAAGCCGCTGGCACCGGCGCGCAACGCGTCGTAGACGTACTCGTCCAGGTCGAACGTCGTGAGGATCAGCACCCGCGGCCCGCCCGCGCCGCCCAGCAACCGGCGGGTGGCCTCGATGCCGTCCACGCCCGGCATCCGCACGTCCATCAGCACGACGTCGGGTGACAGCTCGCGGCACACGCGCACCGCCTCGCCGCCGTCGGAGGCGGTGCCGACGACCGTGAAGTCGGGCTGGGTGTCGAGCAGGGCCGCGTACCCGGCGCGGATCACCTGGTGGTCGTCGGCCACCACGACCCGGACGGCGCTCACCCCGCCGCCTTCGCCGGGAGGCTCGCCTCGACCAGGAACCCGCCCACGCCCGCCGCACCGGTGCGCAGCCGCCCGCCGACGGCCGCCGCGCGCTCGCGCATGCCGGTCAACCCGTGCCCGCCGGGCGGTGTCGTGGCGGGCGGGCCGGGTCCGTTGTCCCTGATGCGCAACCGCAAGGCCTCCTCGGTGTAGTGCAGCTCCACGTCCACCGCCGCTCCGGGCGCGTGCCGGCGCGCGTTGGTGAGGGCTTCCTGGACGATCCGGTACGCGGCCAGCTCCACGCCCGGGTCCAGGTCGGACGGCAGGCCGGAGACGATGAGCCGCGTGCCCGCGCCGGAGGTGTAGCGTGCTTCGTCGAGCAGGTCGTTCAGCTGCCGCAACCCCGGTTGGGGCCGCCGGTCCGCGACCTCCTCCGGCGCGTCCTCCCGCAGCACGCCCAGCAACCGGCGCATCTCGGTCAACCCGGCCCGCGCGGTGTCCCCGATCTCCGACAGCCGCCGCGCGCCGGTGTCGGGCAGGCCGGGCGTGGTCAGCCGCGCCGTCTCCGCCTGCACCGCGATCATGGAGATGTGGTGCGCGACGACGTCGTGCAGCTCGCGCGCGATCCGGGCCCGCTCCCCGCGCGCGGTGTGCTCCAGCAGCCTCCCGGCGACGGCCTGCCGCGCGGCGCGGTGCGCCGACGCCTCGGCGCGCGCCCACCCGGCGGCCCCGGCCCACGCCGCCGCCAACCCCAGCGACGCCGCCACGACGGTCAGGACGCCCTCCCACCCGTCGGCGTCGCGGACGAGCGCCAGCACGAGGTACGGCACGGCCAGGGAGGTCGCCGGGACCGGCACGCCCGCGCGCCCCAGCCGGTGCAGCACCAGCAGCTGCGCGCCGAGCCCCGCGACGGTCAGGCCGTGGAACAGCCCCAGCGACAGCACCCCCGCCACCGAGACGGCGACGGCGGCGGGCACCGGCCGCAGGAGCGCGAGCGGCGCGGTGGTCGCCAGGGCGAACAGGCCGAGCACGAGGACGAGCTGCGGGTCCGAGCCGTCGGTCACGGCCCGCACCGCCGACTCCCCCACCGCACCGACACCCAGCAGCACCCCGGCCACGACCGGCGCGTGCGGCGACCCGGCGAACCTCCGCGCCCGGACCCACCGGTCGTCCTCGTCGTCCACGCGGATCATTCTGGTCGCCGGCGCGCGTGGGCGCGTCACCGCAGGTGATGACACCGGAGTCCCTCGCGCGGGGGATGCCCCTCCCCCGCGTCAGCGACCACCCGGACGGCTCTCACGCGTGACGACCGGGACCGACCGCGCTGCCTAGCCTTCCCGGCATGGAAGCAACCATCGAAGTCACCGGGCTGCGCAAGCGGTACGGGTCGACCGTGGCGCTGGACGGCATGACGTTCACCGTCGCGCCGGGCAAGGTGACGGGCTTCGTCGGGCCCAACGGGGCCGGGAAGTCCACCACGATGCGGGTGATCCTCGGCCTGGACTCGGTCGACGAGGGTCACGCGCTGGTCGGCGGCCGGCCGTACCGGAGCCTGCGGCACCCGTTGCGGCAGGTCGGGTCGCTGCTCGACGCGTCGGCCGTGCAGCCGAGCCGCAGCGGCCGCAACCACCTGCTGTGGCTGGCCCACTCGCAGGGCCTGGGCGCGCGGCGGGTGGACGAGGTCGCGGAACGGGTCGGCCTGACGTCGGCGATCCGGCGCAAGGCGGGCGGCTACTCGTTGGGCATGCGGCAGCGGCTGGGGATCGCGGCGGCGCTGCTCGGTGACCCGCCGGTGCTGGTGCTGGACGAGCCGGTCAACGGCATGGACCCCGAGGGCATCCGGTGGGTGCGCGGCTTCCTGCGGTCGCTGGCGGCCGAGGGGCGGGCGGTGCTGGTGTCCAGCCACCTGATGAGCGAGCTCCAGGACACCGCCGACCACGTGGTGATCGTCGGCCGCGGCCGGGTGATCGCGGACGTCGGCGTGGCCGAGCTGATCGCGGCCGCCTCCGGTGAACGGGTCACGGTGCGCACCAGCGCCCGCACGCAGGCGACGACCGTGCTGGCGCGGGCCGGCGCCACGGTCGCCGTCACCGGGCCTGACGCGCTCACCGTCTCCGGGCTGGACGCACCGGCCGGTGAGCGCGTGGTGGAGCTGCTCGGCGGGCACGGGGTGCCGTTCTCCGAGGTGTCGGCGCACCGCGCGTCCCTCGAAGAGGCGTACATGGAACTGACCCGCGACGCGGTCGAGTTCCCCGCGGCGGCCACCGAGGAGCGGGGATGAGCGGCTTCGGGCAGTTGCTGCGCGCCGAGTGGACGAAGTTGCGCTCCGTCCGCGGCTGGGTGTCCGGCCTGGTCGCCGCCGCCCTGGTGATCGTGCTGATCGGGCTGTTCGGCGCGATGGCGAGCACCTTCTCGTGCAGCGGCCCGGACGGACGGCCATGCGCGGGCAACAAGCCGGCGCTGGGGCCGCACGGCGAACCGGTGATCGACGACTTCGCCTTCGCCCACCGGGCGCTGACCGGCGACGGCAGCATCACCGCCCGGGTGACGTCCCTGACCGTCGAGTCCGAAGCGGACGGTCGGGCCGCCGACACCGGACCGTGGAGCAAGGCCGGGATCATCATCAAGGAGAACACCACCCCGGGCTCGTCCTACGCCGCGCTGGCGATGACCGGCGGGCACGGCGTGCGGATGCAGCACGACTACACCGGTGACGTCGCGGGCACGCTGTCCGCGACGCCGAGCTGGCTGCGCCTGACCCGGTCGGGCGACACGATCACCGGCCACGAGTCGGCCGACGGCGTCGACTGGCACCTCGTCGGCACGGTCACCCTGCCCGGTCTCCCGTCCACCGTGCGCGCCGGGCTGTTCGCCACCTCGCCGCAGCACGAGGTGATCACCGAGTCGTTCGCCGGCGCCGACGGCATCAGCTACCCGACGCTCGCGACCGGCGAGTTCGACCGGATCTACCTGCGCGGCGACTGGCCGGACGCCGGGTGGACCGACGGCGTCGTCGGCGGCCGGGGCGACGACCCGCGCGTCGGCACGCGGGAGACGGCAGACGGGGTCGCGGTGAGCGGGTCCGGCAACATCGCGCCGATCACGGCCGGCCGGGGTGGTCTGGGCAAGAAGGTCGAGGGCCGGCTGGTGGGCGCGTTCGCCGGGCTGATCGCGGTCATCGTGGTCGCGGTGACGTTCATGACCTCGGAGTACCGGCGGGGGTTGATCCGCACCAGCTTCAGCGCGTCGCCGGGGCGCGGGAGGGTGCTGGCGGCGAAGTCCGCGGTGGTCGGCGCGGTCACGTTCGTCGTCGGGCTGGCCGCGTGCCTGGTCGCGGTGCCGCTGGTGCGGGCGGTGGAGGTCGACAAGGGCTTCTTCCTGTTCCCGGTGCCGACCGCGACGGAGGTGCGGGTGGTGGTCGGCACGGCGGCGCTGCTCGCGGTGGCGGCGGTGTTCAGCCTGGCCGTCGGCACCGTGCTGCGGCGCAGCGCCGGCGCGGTGACCGCCGTGATCGTGGCCATCGTGCTGCCGTACGTGCTGGCCATCGCCTCGGTCCTGCCGACCGGCCCGTCGGACTGGCTGCTGCGCGTCACGCCGGCCGCCGCGTTCGCCATCCAGCAGAGCATGCCGGAGTACCCGCAGGTGGACGCCGGTTACGCGCCTGCGGACGGCTACTTCCCGCTCTCGCCGCTCGGCGGTTTCGCGGTGCTGTGCGGCTACACCGCGGTCGCGCTGGGCGTGGCGGTCTTCGTGCTGCGCAGGAGGGACGCGTGACCGAGGCGCTGCGGGTGGAGTGGACGAAGCTGCGCACGGTCGCGGGCACGGCCTGGCTGCTGGCCGCCGTGGTGCTGCTGACCGCGGGGCTGGGCGTGGCCGCGTCGTCCGTCGTCGGCTGCGCCGGGGTCGGGTGCGGGCAGGACCCGGCGAAGATCAGCCTCGCCGGGGTCGCGTTCGGCCAGGCGGTGGTGGCCGTGCTCGCGGTGTCGGCGGTCGGCGGCGAGTACGGCACCGGGATGATCCGGGTGACGTTCGCGGCGATGCCGCGCCGGTCGACCGTGCTGGCCGCCAAGGCCGCCGTGGTCGGGGTGCTCGTGCTGCTCGCCGGTGCGGTGGCGGTGCTGGTGTCGGTGCTGGCCGGGCGCCTGATCCTGCCGGGCAACGGGTTCACCCCGGCCCACGGCCACGCGGTGCTGTCGCTGGCCGACGGGCCGGTGGTGCGCGCGGCCGCGGGCTCGGTGCTCTACCTGGTGCTGGTGGGCCTGCTGAGCGTGGGCGTCGCGACCGCGGTGCGGGACGCGGCGGCGGCCACCGGGGTCGTGCTGGGGCTGCTGTACCTGTTCCCGATCGTCACGGCGGTGGTGTCGGACCCGGAGTGGGTCGAGCGGTTGCGGAAGATCAGCCCGATGACCGCCGGGCTGGCCGTGCAGGCCACCACGGACCTCGACAGCCTGCCGATCGCGCCCTGGAAGGGCCTGGGCGTGCTCGGCCTGTGGGCGGCGGGGGCGCTCCTGGTCGGTGGCTCGGTGCTCCGGTGGCGCGACGCGTGAAGTCCCGGCGTTCCGATCAGGCCTTGCCCTTCGGGCGGGGCAGCAGCAGGTGCACCGCGAAGGCCGCGACCGTCGTCAGGACCACCTGGTAGAGGATCGAGAGCCGCGGGTCGGTGCCCACCGTGAACACCGCGTCCAGCCCGGTCGTCACGACACCGGCCAGGGTGAGCATCCCGGTGACGTGCCAGCCGAAGAAGGCCGCCGTCCAGGCGACCAGCGGCCAGCGGTTGCGGTCGGGACGCCGGAGCAGCAGGAAGGTCGACAGCGCGGCGGCGGCGTTGAACACGAGGCCGACGATCCGCAGCTCGGCCTGGTCGCCGGACAACAGCGTGGAAAGCGTTTGCGCCACGATGAGCGCGATCAGCGACCAGCACCCGACCCGAATTTTGTCCACGGGCGGGGATGCTAGGTCAACGGGGACGTCGGCGGACGCGGTGGCCACCGCCGGTCGTGGTTCGCAGGGGTAGGCCGGTCGATCTACGGTGGGCCGATGCGCGTGCTGTTCACGTTCGCCGGCGGGGTGGGACACTTCCAGCCGATGGTGCCGTTCGCCAGGGCGGTGGCCGCCGCCGGCCACACCGTCGCGTTCGCGGCCGGCCCGGCGCGGCGTGGGGTGGTCGAGGCGGCCGGGTTCACGGCGTTCGCCGTGGGCGAGGGCGGCGGCGACGCCCGGGAGCGCCTGCCGCTGTCGGTGCCCGACCGGGACCGGGACGACCGGGAGCTGCGCGACGGCTTCGTCCGGCAGGGCGTGGCCACGAGGCGGACGCCCTACCTGGAGCTGTTCGGGCGTTGGCGGCCGGACGTGGTGGTGTGCGAGGAGGTCGACTTCGGCAGCGTGCTCGCCGCCGAGGAGCTCGGCCTGCCGTACGCGAACTTCCAGGTCATCGCCTCGGGTTCGTTCGTGCGACCGGCGGTGATCGGTGAGCCGCTGGCCGAGGCGCGCGCCGCGCACGGCCTGCCGCCCGACCCGGACCTGACGATGCTGCACCGGCACCTGCTGCTCTCGCCGTTCCCGCCGGGCTTCCGCGACCCGGCGTTCCCGTTGCCGGACAACGCCTTCCAGATCCGACCGCCGGTCGGCCCGCCGGGCCGGTCCGCGACGCCCACCGCCTACTTCACCCTGGGCACGGTGTTCAACACCGAGTCCGGTGACCTGTTCGCCCGCGTACTGGCCGGGCTGTCCGAGCTGCCGATCGACGTGGTGGCGACGGTCGGCGGGCACGTCGACCCGGCCGAGCTCGGTCCGCAGCGACCGGGCGTGCGGATCAGCCGCTACCTGCCGCAGGAGGACGTGCTGCCGGGGTGCGACGTGGTCGTCTCGCACGGCGGTTCGGGGAGCGTGATCGGCGCGCTGGCACACGGGCTGCCCGTGGTGCTGCTGCCCATGGGCGCGGACCAGCCGCACAACGCCGACCGGTGCGCGCGGCTCGGGGTCGGGGAGGTGCTGGACCCGGTGGCCGCCACGGCGCGGGACGTGCGGGACGCGGTGGCGCGGGTGCTGGCCGATCCGGGCTACCGGCGGGCGGCCGGGCGGCTGCGCGCCGAGATGCTGGACCTGCCCGAACCGGCACGCGCGGTGCCGCTGCTGGAGCGGCTGGCCGCGGGCCGGTGACGGCGGCCCGTCACCTCGGCCGTTCGCGGCTCGCGGCGGTCGGCACGATGAGGCCGCTCTCGTAGGCGACCACCACGGCCTGCGCCCGGCTGGACAGGTCGAGCTTGCCCATCATCCGCTTGACGTGCGTCTTGACCGTGGCCTCGCTGAGCACCAGCCGTTGGGCGATCTGCGCGTTGGTCAACCCGTTGCCGACCAGGCGCAGCACCTCGGTCTCGCGCGCGGTCAGGGCGCGCAGTCGCGGTGCGCCGACGGTGGTGGCCCGGTGGTGCTGGGCGTAGGTCTCGATCAGCCGGTGGGTGATGTGCGGCGCGACCAGGATGTCGCCCGCCGCGATGGTGCGGACCGCGGAGATGATCCGCTCCGGCGGGGTGTCCTTGACCAGGAAGCCGGACGCGCCCTCGCCCAGCGCCGTGTACACGTACTCCGGCAGGTCGAACGTCGTGAGCACGACGATGCGCGGCGGTTCGGCACGGGCGTCGAACTCCGGGACGTCGGGCTCGGGGCGGTCGGGCTCGGGGCGGTCGGGCTCGGGGTGGTCGTCGGCGCGGGGGTGCGAGGCCTCCCGGTGCGCGGCGAGGATGCGGCGGGTGGCGGCGATGCCGTCCAGCACGGGCATCCGGATGTCCATCAGGATCACGTCGGGCGAGGTGCGGGCGGCCACCGCGACCGCCTGCTCGCCGTCGGCCGCCTCGCCCACGACCTCGAACCCCGGCGCGGCGGTGAACAGGGCGACCAGGCCCGCGCGGATGAGCGCCTGGTCGTCCGCGACGAGCACGCGGATCGTCATCGGGCCGCCACCTCGGCCATCGGCAGCCGCAGGACGACGCCGAACCCGCCGCCTGCCGTCGGACCGGCGGTGAGCACGCCCCCGTACAGCTCGGCGCGCTCCCTCATGCCGCGGATGCCGTGCGGTTCGTGGTCCGCGACCGCCGCGCCGCCGTGCGCGGCCCGGCCGTTGTCGGTCACCTTCAGCACGAATGTCTGCTCGCCGTAGTCGAGGTCGATCCGCGCCTCGGCCGGTCCGGCGTGCTTGAGCACGTTGGTCAACGACTCCTGCGCCACCCGGTACGCGCACAGGTCCGGCCCCGGCTGGAGCTCACGGGCCTCGCCCGCCACGACCACGTCCACCGGCAGCCCCGCACCCCGGGCGCGCTCGACCAGCTCGTCCAACGCCGCCAAGCCCGGCTGCGGCCGGTAGTCGTCGTCGTGGTCGACCCGCAGCACGTCGAGCAGCCGGCGCATCTCGGTCAACGCCTCGCGGCTGGTCTCACCGACCGTGGTGATCGCCTTGCGCGCGGTCGGCACGTCGGTGTCCAGCACGTACTGCGCCACGCCGGCCTGCAGGGAGATCACCGACATGTGGTGCGCGACGATGTCGTGCAGCTCCCGCGCGATGCGCACCCGTTCGTCCGCGACCGCCCGCGCCGCCTCCTCGGCCAGCCGCTCGGCGCGTTCCGCCCACCGCCTCGTGCCCTCGCCCAGCATCCACGCGCCCATCACGACCAGGACCGACTGCGCGACCTCCGACCACGCGACCACCGCGTCGACCCGCAGGAACGCGAGGACGACCACCACCGTCGTCACCGCGGACGTGACCCCGGCCACGACCCGGGAGCGCAGGGTCGCCACGGTGAACGTGCCGACCAGCACGCCCACCCCGGCGCTGGGCACGCCGCTGAACCCGAGCAGGCCGTACGCCGACAACGCGCCCAGCATGACCGCCATCGTGGCCACGGGCGCGAGCTGGCGCAGGGCGATCGGCGCGACGGTGAGCGCGGCGAGCACGTAGGCGGGCCACGTGACGTGCGCGCCGGTCCGGCTCGCGGCGGTGATGACGGTCAACGACGTCAGCACCGCCGCGAGCAGCACGTCCAGCCGGATCGGGGAGAGTTTCGCCACCACCAGCCCACGGTAGTCGCGGGCCGGGTCCCCCGTCGCCACCCCGTGGGCTGATCCCGCCTACCCCCGCGGGGGTAGTCGGAGTTGCCGTCCTGGGGCGACGACCGCGGCCCTCGCCGTGCCTAGCGTTCGGTGGCATGAAACGACTCTGCGCGACAGCGGTGATCGCGGTGCTGGGCCTCACCGCGGCGGGCACGGCCCACGCCGACCACCGGACGGACACCAGAACCCTCCAGCGGCAGGCGGACGCGCTGCTCGACCAGGGCGCACCGGGCGTGCTGGTCGAGGTGGACACCCCGCGCGGCGACCTGAAGGTGCGCAGCGGCTACGGCGACGTCGACCGGCGCACGCCCGTGCCGTGGGGGGCGAAGTTCCGCATCGGCAGCTACACCAAGACGTTCGTGGCCTCGACCGTGCTGCAACTGGTCGGTGAGGGCCGGCTGTCCCTGGAGGACAGTGTGGACCGGTGGCTGCCGGGTGTCGTCGCGGGCAACGGCAACGACGGCACGAAGATCACCGTGCGGCAGCTCCTCCAGCACACCAGCGGCGTCTACAACTACGTCGGCAAGATGCCGGAGCTGTTCCTGGAGAAGGACTTCCCGAAGATCCGGTACCGCACCGTGACGGCCGGGCAGACGGTCTCGCTGGCGGTGCAGGAGCCGCCGACCTTCGCGCCCGACACCGACTGGAGCTACTCCAACACCGGCTACTCGCTCGCCGGGATGATCATCGAACGGGTCACCGAGCACACCTGGCAGCACGAGGTGCGCACCCGCATCGTCGAGCCGCTCGGCCTGCGCGACACGTTCCTGCCGGGCACGGCCGCGTTCGTGCCCAAGCCGCACGCCGTGGGCTACGAGCGGTTCCCGGAGAAGGGGCTGGAGGCCGACCCGGACGACCCGCGATACGGCCGGGCGGTCGACGTGACGAACTACAACCCGTCGTGGGGCGGCGCGGCCGGTGAGATGATCAGCACCACCGAGGACGGCAACAGGTTCCTCAAGGCGTTGATGAGCGGCAAGGTGCTCAAGCCCGCCCAGCTCACCGAGATGACGAAGACGGTGCGCGCGTCCCGCCTGGACCCGGCGTGGCCCGGCGCGCGCTACGGCCTCGGCATCATGTGGATCCCCAGCTCGTGCGGCGGCTACTGGGCGCACGGCGGCGACATCCCCGGCTTCATGACCCGCAACGGCGTCACGCCCGACGGCACGCGCAGCGTGATGGTGTCGATCAACACCGACTCGCTGGTCGCGAAGCCGGGCGTGCCCAAGCCGGACAAGGACATCACCGCGGACCTGGTCGACCACGCCCTCTGCGGCGGGAAGTGACCTCCGGCCGAACGGCGGCGGGGGGGCCCAGGGGCGCCCCCCCGCCCGTCGGCCGGGGCCCGGGGTTGGGCCTGGTTGAGCCGGTGGTTGATCCCGTGCCCGGGGGGTCGCGGCAG
>NZ_JBFAAX010000155.1:0-12423 GCF_040639995.1 Actinosynnema sp. NPDC023658
CCCAGGTGAGGGCCGGCACCCACCGATCACAACGGACGATGGCAGGCGTCTCGCTCTAATCCCGAGGTCGCAGGTTCGAATCCTGCCGGGGGCGCGTAAGCAGTGCGGGTAGTGGCGTTGGGGCCGGTCTGCGGTCGGGATCGGCCCGCGTCGGGTTCCGAGGCGGTTCAGGTGTCGGCCGATGCGTGAGGGCGCGGGCGAGGTGGTCCGGCCAGGCGGGCTGGTCGGTGGTGAGGTGGTTGGTCAGCCTGGCCCAGTTGCCGGAGCCGATGGCGATCTTCTCGGCCTCGCTGAACGGGGCGTTCTCCAGGAACGAGCGGGCGGTGCCCTGGCTCGTGTCCAGGTAGGGGAAGCCGCCGGGGCGGGTGCCGTAGGTGTAGGGGTAGTCGGTGGAGTAGAGCATGCGGTCGGTGCCGACCACCTCCGCCGTCCAACGCAGGTAGCGCTCGCTGACCGTGCCGCTGCCCGCCACCCAGAAGTTCTCGCGGAAGTAGTCGGCCAGTGGGCGCTCCAGGCCGGCCATGCCCTGGATGACGCCGATGTGGTCGAGGTAGAAGAGGATCACCTCGCCCCAGTGGCCGGCGATCACCTGGAGCCCGGGGTGCCGGTCGAACACGCCGTTGAAGATCATTCGCAGGTACTGGACCCCGAGGTCGTAGTACCAGCCCAGGCCGGCGGTCGCGAGGGCTTGCCCCACTCCGGCCGGTAGGTCCGAGTAGTACGCCTGCTGGACGGCCCGCACCGGGGCCTGCGGGTGGAAGTGGAGGGGGACGCGCAGCCGTTCCGCCTCCCCGTAGAGGTCGTCGAACTCCGGCGCGTCCGCCAACTTGTCGCCCGTGCGGCCGTACAGCATCGCTCCGCGGAAGCCGAGTTGCGTGACCGCGCGTTCCAACTCCGCCGCGGCGGCTTCCGGTGACGACGTCGGAAGGGTGGCGAACGCCTGGTAGCGCGACGGGTTGCCGGCGACGATCCCGGCCAGCGCGTCGTTGGCTTCACGGGCGACGCCCACGGCGTCGGCCGCCGGGAGGTTCTGCACGCCGGGCGTGGAGAGGGACAGCACCGCGACGTCGACGCCCTGGTCGTCCATGTCGGCCAAGCGCCCGTCACCGACGTCGCGCAGCCGGCGCGTGACCGGGTGGTCGTCGCCGTAGCCGTGCGGCGAGACCCCGGCCCGCGCCCACGCTTCGGTCAGGACGGGCAGGATCACGTGTTCCTCAAGGGCGACGATGTGCAACTTGTCGGGCATGACAGTGCTCCTAGCTGCGTGTTCCAGTGTTAGCGGACCTACGGTAACACGGATAACATCGATGGAAGCAAGAAGCTGATACCGTTGATAACGTGGACGACGGGGAAGTGACGGCGCGGGAGGTCTCGCGGCAGCGCATCGTGGAGGCGGCGGCGGAGCTGCTCGCACGCGAAGGGCGTGACGCGGTCACCACGCGCGCGGTCGCGGCGGCGGCCGGGGCGCAGGCCCCCGCGATCTACCGGCTGTTCGGTGACAAGGACGGGTTGCTGGAGGCGGTGGCCGAGCACGGGTACGCGACGTTCCTCGCGGCCAAGCACGGGGAACGCCCGTTGGCGGACCCGGTCGAGGACCTGCGCGCGGGCTGGGACCTGGCGGTCGAGTTCGGGCTCGCCAACCCCGAGCTGTACGCGCTGATGTACGGCGAGCCCCGGCGTGGCACGGGTTCGGCCGCCTTCAAGGCGGGCATGCGGATCCTGCTAGGGCGCATCCACCGGCTCGCCGCCGCGGGCCTGCTGCGCGTCGACGAAGGGCTCGCGGCCTCACTCGTGCACGCCACCGCGCGCGGAGCCGTGCTCACCTGGCTGTCGCTGCCCGACGAACGGCGCGATCCGGCCCTGCTCACCGCGATGCGCGAGGCGATGGTCCACGCCGTCACGCTCGACCGGCCCGCCGTGCGGGACGTGGGCCCCGCCGGTGCGGCCCGCGCCCTGCGCGCCCTGCTGCCCGAGCAGGCGGTGCTCAGCGACGCGGAACGCCACCTGCTCGGGGAGTGGCTCGACCGGTTGACCGCGGACGCGCCGAAGCCGTGACCGCGGTCCGACCGGTCTTCGCCGCGAGGTCAGTCGGCGATCAGGAGGTTGCGCCGGGCGCCGCCCCGCTCCTGTTGGCGGCGGATCAGCCAACGGCCCGGGGCGATGCCGCTGCCACCGTGCTCCGGGTGCACCAGGTAGGCCGTCGCGGTGTTCTCGACCAGCGCTATGCCCAGGCGGAGCGGGTCGCGGACGTCCGGCGTCCACCGGCAGGCGCCCTCGTCCGCCACGAGGGTGTGGGGGTTGTTGCCCGCCGCACCCCGGACCAGTTCCACGCCGCCCGGCGGCACGGGACGCCACCGCGCCCACCGCTCCGGGTGGACGGTGCCGAGCAGGGCCAGCGGGATGACCAGCAGGTCGCCCTGGGCCTGGAGGCCGTCGACGACGGGGATCGCGGTCTGGCGCTCCAGGTGGTCCAGGACGTCCAGGTCGGTCCGGGTCAGCAGTTCTGCCAAGTTCACGTGATCACCTGTGGGTGTCGGAGGGGGCGCGTCAGGTGCGACGGCGGAGCTGGGCGTACTGCGCGCCGGTCAGGCCGTACGACCAGCCGGCGGCGTCCACCGGGTCGTCGAACCACGGCGGCACGTGCAGGCCGTAGCGGCGACGCGTGCCGTCACGCTCCACCGAGCCGTTGACCGCGAGCAGGAGGCGGGTCGCGGTCGCCGGGCGGAGCACCGGCAGGTCGTAGAGCCGCAGCTCGCTGCCGGGGTTGCCGGGGTCGGGCGCTCGGGCGAGCAGGGTCAGGCCGGCCTCGTCGATGAACGCCTCCCAGCCCACGCGCTCGACGGCGCACCGCCGCACCTCGACGTTGCGCTCGGCCAGGATCCGCTCCGCGGTCGGCTCCTCGATCACCCACCGCGGCACGGGGGTGCCGTGCCAGGAGTGCACGGTCCACCCGTCCGGGTAGGTCAGGGCGGGGCCGTCGCCGTTGTGCAGGCGCGTTTCGCCGTGCTCGGCGCCGGGGACCGGTTCGGTCACGACGGACGTCGGGCGTTCGGAGACGACGCACACGTCCCGGCGCGGCCACCACCAGCCGCACGAACGCGCGATCGTGGCCCACAGTTCGAGCCGGTCGGCGTCGGGCCCGTGGACGCCGGCCAGGCCGAGACGCCGGTGGGCGTCGTAGTGCGCCACCCAGTCCGCGTCGTGCTGGCCGTACCACACCAGTCCCGACGATTCGGCCAGCTCGGCCCGCACGGCGTCCACGACGGACTCCCGCACGGTCCGGCGCAGCACCTCGCGCACACCGGTGTGCACGGTGGTGTCCGTGCAGCGGCGGTCGAGCCGGCCCCGCAGTTCCCCGAGCGCGGTCGCCAGCCGGCTCTCCACCGGCCACGGGGCCCCGAGCACCGGTTCACGCGCCGGAGGAGGCAGCAGGCGGTGGGCGGCGGACGGGGAACCGACCCAGACGAACGTCGGCGGCGGTTCACCGAGCAGGGCGTAGAGGGCGGTGATCGCGGTCTCGGTGGCCGGGCGGTCGGCCGGTTCGGCGCGCAGCGCGTGCGACGACCACTCGGCGCGCAGTTCGACGGTGTGCCACCGGTGATCGGGAGGGGTGGCGGGAGGGCGGCTGATTCGCCGCCGGCGGACGCTCATCGCGTCAGGGCGTGCACGCCCTTTCTTCCGGACATGTCGACGATGATCGCAGTCGCCGCCCGACGCGGCAAGGCATTACGCGGCAAAGCGTTGCGCGCCAAGGCGTCACACCGGACGAGCCGAGCGGCAGCTCTCCGACGGACAGCCCCAGGCCCCGCTGGTCGATCCCACGGTGACCAGGGCCGCGTGCGCCAGGAACCGGTCGCGCTTGGCGCGCTCGTCCAGGTTCGCGCAGTCGCACCGGTCGTCGGACGCGGTCGGCTCGTCGTGCGCCAGGCCCATGTAGCCCAGCGGGACGCCGAGGCCCTTCGCGATCCGGCTCAACGCCTCGTACGACTCGACCTTCGCGCCGGAGAGCACGTGGTCCACCTCGGCACCCGGTTGGCCGGTCGCCGCGGCGATCCGGTCCCGCGACACGCCGTGGTGCGTCAGGAGCCGGTAGACGGTGGTCATGTCGCGCAACGCCAGCGCCGCGCGCATCTCGTGCTGCTCCCACACGTCGGGCAGGTCCTCCAGCTCGCGCGCGGGCCTCACCGCCCGCTCGTCCACGGCCGGACCGGGCGCGGTGGCGGCGGCCCACTCGAGCCACGCCCACTCCGGTTCCTCGGCCCGGACCACCGCGCCGGTGTCCACGGTGGACAGCGCGACCCCCCGCACGGCGTCGCGGAAGCGGTACGGCTCGGCGGCCGACGCCGGGATGCCGCAGGTGGAACCGGCCAGGATCGCGGCGACCGACCCGCTCGACGGACCACCGCGCCAGTACAGCTCCAGCGCGTCGCCCACGACGACGCCGTCCAGCCACGCCGCACCCCGCCACAGCGGCAACCGGCGCAGCACGCCGCTCATCAGGTCGACCGGCAGGGACGGCCGCGGCGCGGACTCGCGCGGGTCGAGGTGGTCGCTCAGCGCCAGGTCGACCGGCAGCCCCGCGGCGACCGCCCGACGCCAGCGCTCCCGCGTCACGCCGAGCAGGCGCACCTCGCCGTCCGGTGAGCGCAGGTCCAGGTGGTCGCGGCGCGGGCACGCGCGCAGGCCGGCCACCCCGCGGACGCGGTCGCCCACGGCCACCGGCAGCACCTCCGCGAGCAGGTGGTCCAGCGCGGCGTCGTGGATGCGCAGGCCGAGCGCCTTCGCGTCCGGCCGCACGCGGCTGACCCGCGACGTCGGCCGCAGCGCGTGGCCACGCCTGCGCATGCCCGCCATGGCGCGGTTGGCCGCCTGGAGCAACGCCGCCTCGAACCGGCGCTGCCCCGGCTTGCGGGCGCACGGCACCAGCGAGCCGGGCGCGGGCGGACCCGGCTCGACCCCGCGCTGCCTGCGCACCATGTTCGGGGTCTCGCCGGTGCACCAGTAGCGCTTGACCAGGTGCTGAGAGCTTGTCGACACGAGAACCTCCGCGGACGCCACCCGGTCGACGCCACCGGGTTCGCTGCGCCGAACCCCGGGAACCGGCGGACATGCGGGACGCGTTCGCTCGAACGCGCTCTGGAGGCACCCACTCCATCCGGGTCAGGAGGAGCCTCGGTGGCAGCCGCACCTGCCAGGTCACGAAACTACAACATCGTCGGTGGCCGACGGGGCTCGATCACTCGAAGGTGCGAAGAAACGCGGGTCAGCGTTTGCGGCCGACGGCGGCGAGGCCGGCGAACCTCTCCGGGCGCTCGTCCACGTCCTCCGACGACGCGGGACGCCACAGCGGCAGGTGCACGACACCCGGCTCGACCAGCTCGTAGCCCTCGAACAGCTCTTCCACCTCGACCTTGGAGCGCATCGTCATCGGGGTCGCGGTGCGCCGCCGGTACAGGTCGGTGTGCTCGTCGGCGTTGGTGTCCTGGCCCTCGCGGGTGGCGTGCGACACGACCAGGTAGCTGCCCGACGGCACGGCGTCGCGATAGCTCGCGATGATCTTCGCCGGGTCGTCCTGGACGAAGTGCAGCACCGCGACCATCATCACCGCGATCGGCTGGTCGAAGTCGAGCAGCCCGGTGACCTCGGGCAGCGCCAGCACCTCGTCCGGGTGACGCAGGTCCTGCTGGACGACGGTGGTCCTCGGGTCGTCACCCAGGATCGTGCGGCTGTAGGTCACCGCGATCGGGTCGTTGTCGACGTAGACCACGCGCGCGCGGGGGTCGGCCTCGCGGGCGACCTCGTGGACGTTGCCGACGGTCGGGATGCCGGAACCGAGGTCGAGGAACTGGGTCACGCCCCGGCTCACGCAGAACTGCACGGCCCGGCGCAGGAACGCCCGGTTGGCCTGCATGATCAGCGGCAGCTCGGGCCACATCGAGATCGCCTGCTCGGCCATCTCCCGGTCGACGGCGAAGTTGTGCGCACCGCCCAGGTAGTAGTCGTACACCCGGGCCGCGCTCGGCCTGGTGAGGTCGATGTCCGATCGGTCACCCACGGCTGGCTCCTTCTCCCGCCCGCAGCTTAGGCGCTCCGGCCTCCGGGGCACGCGCGACCTCGGACGGCACTGCGGACATAAGATGTAGACCCATACCTGTACCTCCCGGAGGTTCGGTTGCCGGTACGCGAGTCGTCCGTCCGCACCACGTGGTCCGGCCTGCGCGGGCTGCACAGCCGGATCAACGCCGGCCTGGAGCGCGCGCTCCAGCGGCGGTTCCACTTCGGGATGTCGGAGTTCACCGCCCTGTGCGCGCTGGCCGACGCGCCGGACGGCGAGCTGCGGATGCAGGAGCTGACCGAGGTGGTCGGGCTGAACCAGAGCTCGGTGAGCCGGCTCGTCGCCCGGATGGAGCAGTCCGGGCTGACCGGGCGCGAGGTGTGCGAGACCGACCGGCGCGGCGTGTACAGCCGCATCACCTCCGCCGGGCGCGAGGTGCACGCCGAGGCGCTGCCGTTCTACGACAAGACCCTGGCCGCGATCTTCGACGAGGTCGGGGCGGACCCGGAACTTGGGCCGCTGCTGGCGAGGCTGCGCGACTAGGCCGATCGCGTACAGCCTGCGGAAACTCCGTTCGCAGCCCCTCGGATTGTCGGACCCCGCCGGTAGAATCGAACACGAGTTCGAGCACGCGCGAGGGGAGCTTGTCGTGGAGCCGATCAGCGTCACCGCCCTGTCCTTCACCGAGTACGTCATGAGCGGCCAGCGCGGCCGGATCAGCATCGTGTCCGAGCAGCGGCGCATCTACCTGTCCTCGGAGCAGTGGGTGGCGGGGTTCTACAACCCGATGCGGGACGCGATGCGGCGGGCGGCGAACTCGCCCGACCCGGCCGCGGAGCTGGACAAGGCGGTCGAGGCCGCGCACCAGTGGCCTCGGGCCGGGCAGCCGCGCGCGTTCGAGGAGCTGCGGGAGGGCTTCCTGCCGTGGCTGCGGTCGACCAGGGCGACCGGCGTGCCGACGTCGGCGGCCAGGTGGCAGGCGGGCGACCTGTCGCTGCGCGTCCGGCCGCACCTGGGCCTGCGGCTGCCGGACGGGTCGCGGGCGGCGGTCCTGGTGTACGTCAAGGAGGCGCCGCTGACGCAGGAGGCGGCGAACGTCGGGCTGCGCATCCTCCAGCAGACGGTCCCCGACACGCTGCCGGGCGCGGTCCCGCTGGTGCTGGACGCGCGGCGGGGTCGGGCGTTCCGGATGTCGCGGCGGACGAACCTGGCGAAGCTGGACGCGTTGATCGCGGCCGAGGCGGCCGGGTACGTCGTGCACTGGCGGATGAGCGCCTGAGCCCCTGACGAGGTGGCCGGTCAGCCGGCCGCGAGGCCGGTCGGGTCGTGGGCGAACTCGCCGCCCACGGCGGTGGCCACCACGCCGATGTCACCGATCCGGGAGACGTCGCAGGTCAGCGGGTCGGTGTCGAGGACGGCGAAGTCGGCCAGCCTGCCGGGGGTGATGGCGCCCAGCGCGTCCTCGCGCCGGCAGGCGTAGGCCGCGCCGAGCGTGTAGGCGGCGATCGCGTCCCGCACGGCCACCGCCTCGTCCGCGCCGATCGACCGCCCGGCCGCGGACCGCCGTTCGGCCATGAACTGGATGGCGCGCAACGGGTTCCCGTCCGCCACCGGGCGGTCCGAGCTGCCCGCGACCACGATCCCCCGGTCCAGGAACGACCGGCCGCGGTACATCCACGGCGTCCGCTCGGGGCCCATGATCCCCGCGTAGTCGTCGCCGTAGGCCCACAGGAACGTCGGCTGCACCACCGGGATCACGTCCAGCTCCGCGATCCGGTCCAGCTGCTCGGGCCGCACGAGCCCGCAGTGCTCGATCCGGTGCCGGGCGTCGGGGCGCGGCACGGCGTGCCGGGCGTCGGCCAGCGCGTCCAGCGCGAAGTCGATCGCGCGGTCACCGATCGCGTGCACGGCCAGCTGCCACCCGGCGGCGTGCCCGTCGAGGATCGCCGCACGCATCACCTCCGGGTCGTCCTGGAGCTGACCGGCGGTCGACATCCCCTCGTACGGCCAGGTCAACGCCGCCGTGCGGGCGATCATGCCGCCGTCGGTCCACAGCTTGAGCGCCCCGACGGACAGCCAGTCGTCGCCCAGCCCGGTGCGCAGGCCCAGTGGCACAGCGCGGCGGATGCCGTCGGCGGCGTGGGCGGTCACGGGTTCGAGGCGGTCCGCGGAGACCATCAGCTGCACGCGGATCGGCAGCGAAGCCCGTTGGTAGGCCTCGATCTCCAGCGGGCTGCTGCCGATCAGGCCACCGCCGACGCCCGCCTCGGCCGCCAGCACCACGCCCTCGCGCAGGCACTGCCGCGCGCCCGCCTCGACGTCCGCCGCGATGTCGTCCAACGAGTACGGCAGCCGCAACGCCCGCACCGCCGTCTGCGCGCCCTCGGCGAGGAACCCGGTCGGCGTGCCCGCCTCGTCCCGCCGCACGTCGCGCAACGCCGACGCCGGTAACACCGCGAGCACGTCACCGCTGACCACGCACGCGTGCCCGGACACGTCCTGCACGTAGATCCGCGGCCCGACCCGGTCCAGGTCGCACGAGGTCAGCGGCCGGTCCAGGGCGCGGTGGTCGTACCCCACCGCCTCGACCCAGCCCGACGAGCGCGGCGCGTCCCGCAGCACGTCCAGCACCTGCTCGACCGTCGCGCAGGACGAGACGTCGGGCACCCGCGTCGCCCGCCCGGCCCACGCGAGGTGGTTGTGCGCGTCGACGAACCCCGGCAGCACGACCGCGCCGTCCAGGTCGACCACCCGGCGCGCGGGCAGGTCGGCCACGTCGTCGTCCAGACCGACGATCCGCCCTCCCCAGACACCGATCACCGACGCCACCGGACGCACCGGGTCCATCGTCACGACCTGCCCGCCGACCACCTTGAGATCGAGGATCACCCGTGCAGGTTAGCGGAGTGCAGTTAGGTTAGGGTCAGATAACTTAGGCAAGCCTATCCAAGGAGGCGCTCCCATGCGGGTCGTCATGTTCGGCTACCAGACCTGGGGCCACCGCACGCTCCAGGCGCTGCTGGACTCCGAGCACGAGGTGGTGCTGGTCGTCACGCACCCCCGGAGCGACCACGCCTACGAGCGCATCTGGAGCGACTCGGTCGCGGACCTGGCCGCCGAGCACGGCGTCGAGACGATCATCCGCAACCGCCCGGACGACGACGAGTTGTTCCAGCGCCTCAAGGAGGTCGAGCCGGACGTCATCGTCGCCACCAACTGGCGCACCTGGATCCCGCCGCACGTCTTCGCGCTCCCGAAGCACGGCACGCTGAACGTGCACGACTCCCTGCTGCCCGCCTACGCGGGATTCTCGCCGTTGATCTGGGCGCTGATCAACGACGAGAAGGAGGTCGGCGTGACCGCGCACCTGATGGACGAGACGCTGGACGCCGGCGACATCGTGCTCCAGCGCGCCGTCCCGGTCGGTCCGCGCGACACGACGACCGACCTGTTCCACAAGACCCTCGCCCTGTTCGGGCCGATCACCGTGGACGGCCTGGCCGAGATCGCCAAGGGTCGCGACGACTTCACCAAGCAGGACCGCTCGAAGGCCAGCTTCTTCCACAAGCGCGCGGAGGAGGACCTGCGCATCGACTGGACGTGGGAGGCCGAGGAGCTCGACCGGCTGGTCCGCGCCCAGTGCGCGCCGTACCCGAGCGCGTTCGCGTTCCACCGGGGCGAGCGGCTGGAGATCGTCGAGGCCGAGGTGTCGGAGGGGCGCTACGGCGGCACGCCCGGCCGGATCTTCTACCGCGAGGGCGACGGCGTCGCGATCGTCGCGGGGGCGCAGGCACGCCGCGGCCGCAACCACGCCCTGCTGGTCAAGCGGGTGCGCACGGAGGACGGGCGGGAGCTGGGCGCGACCGAGTACTTCACGCACATGGGCGGGTACCTGACCAGCCGTCCCTGAGCCGCGCTTGACCGGAGTGGCGCACGGTGTGGGATTTTCCGGCCCCGGTGTTCCGGTGCGAGCGATCATCGCTGATCATGGGTGGATGAGCGGCAAGCGGTCCACCGCGGTTGTCAGTGCGCTGATCGTCCTGTTCCTCGCGGGCTGCGGTGTCGGCGTCCTCCCACCCAACACCTCGTCGTCGGTCCCGGCGCCCACCGCCCCTCCGGCGCCCGGTGACGACCCGGCCGCGCAGCTCGCGGCGTTGACCGTGGCGCCCGAGGGGAAGATGACGGGCTACAGCCGCGACCGGTTCCCGCACTGGAGCAGCCAGGGCGAGGGCTGCGACACCCGGGACGTGGTGTTGCAGCGGCAGGGCGCGGACGTGCGGACCGCCGCAGGCTGCAAGATCACCGGCGGGTCGTGGACGAGCGCGTACGACGGCGTGGTCGTGACCGATCCCGGCGACCTGGACATCGACCACACCGTCGCGCTGGCCGAGGCGTGGCGCTCGGGCGCGGACAAGTGGACCGACGAGCAGCGCGAGAAGTTCGCCAACGACCTCGGCGGGTTGCAGCTGATCGCGGTGACGGCGAGCAGCAACCGGTCCAAGGGCGACCAGGACGCGGCGAAGTGGAAGCCGCCGGTGCAGGCCTACTGGTGCACGTACGCGAGGTCCGTGGTGTCGGTGAAGACGTTGTACGCCTTGACGATCGACCCGGCGGAGCGCGACGCCCTGGGCGCGATGCTGAAGACCTGCTGACCGGTCGCGCGGACCGCCCCCGTCAGGGGCGCAGCGATTCCAGCTGGTCGACGATGTCGGTGTAGGCCTCGGCCCGGCGGACCCAGGCGGCGAAGCCGGAGGACGCCGACGGCACCTCGCCCAGCGGCGAGATCGGGTCCGTGACGCCGTACTCCAGGCGGTAGGCGATCAGGGCCACGGCGGCCTCGACCCAGCGCGACGGGTCGGGGCTGGTGATCTCGCCCAGGCCGACGCGGAACCACAGCGGCAGGCGGGTGTCGGCGGCCAGCGCGCGCTCCAGCCGGCGGCGGGCGATGTCGAGGACCTCCCCGCGCGCCTTCTCCCCCGCCACCACGGCGTCCGCGCGCCACGGCTCCTCGGCGGCGTACTGGTCGGTGGCCAGCCGGTCGGCGGCGGCCATCGCGCCCGCCTCCTGCGCGGTGACCCGCCACTCCAGGTTCTGCACCTCGTGCTGCAGCGCGTCCCGCTCGAAGCGCGGCATCCGGCCGGTGGACAGCTTGGCCAGGCCCGCGTCCCGCTGCTGCTTCAGCGACTCGTACTCGGCGACGTCCGCCCGCAGGTCGGCGCGGACCGAGTCGGCCAGCAGCTCCTGCTCGGCGTCCCACGCGGCGCGCAGCGCGGTGACCGTCCCGGTGATGCCCTCGGTCGAGTCGAGGTCCTCGTCCGGGCCCGACCCCGCGCCGGACAGCCGCCGTTCCAGCACGAGCAGGCGGGCGCTGACCCGCCCGAGCTCGGCCGTCAGCGCCTGGGTGGTGGCGACGAGGTCCGCGACGGTCGGCTCGACCTCGTCGAGCCGCTCCTTCTCAGTGGGCACGCGCCCAGCCAACCGCACCGTCAAGCCGCATTCGGGGGTCGAACCGGAAAACCACGCGTACGGGCCGATACAAACCCCCGGCCTGGTTAACGGTCGATCACTCACCGTGACAACGCGCTGACATGCCTGAACCTGGGCCGAACGGTGTACTTCATGAGCATGTCGAGCTCGGTGCACGAGACGGAACGCAAGTACGAGGCCCCCGGCGGCACCGCGCTGCCGGACCTGTCCGACCTGCCCGGCGTCGCCGCCGTCGCGGGTCCCGAGGAGCTGAAGCTGGAGGCGGTCTACTACGACACCGCCGACCTGAGGCTGGCGCGGGCGGGGTTGACGTTGCGCCGCCGCACGGGCGGCGACGACGCGGGCTGGCACCTGAAGCTGCCGGTGGGCGTGGACACCCGGGAGGAGGTGCGGCTGCCCCCGGGCCGCGCGGGCGCGCACCCGCCGGAGCAGCTCGCCTCCCTGGTCCGGGTGCACACCCGCGGCCGGAAGCCGGAGCCGGTCGCGCGCATCAGGACCAGGCGGCTGCGTCGGCAACTGGCGGACGGCAAGGGCAGGCTGCTGGCCGAGGTGGTCGAGGACCTGGTGTCGGCGCAGTCGCTGTCGGACGACTCGGTGGTCGAGTCGTGGCGCGAGATCGAGGTGGAGCTGGGCGAGCGCGGCGACGTCGCGCTGCTGGACCGGGTCGAGGCGCGGCTGGCGGACGCGGGCATCACCCGCTCCTGGTCGTCGGCCAAGCTGACCCGGCTGCTGGCCGACCGGCTGGCCACGACCACCCCGGCGAAGTCCTCCGGCAACTCCGCCGGTGACGTGGTGATGGCGTACGTGCGCGCGCAGGCCGACGCGCTGAAGCACCAGGACCCGCGGGTGCGGCGCGGTGAGGACGACGCGGTGCACCAGAT
>NZ_JBFAAX010000156.1:0-12403 GCF_040639995.1 Actinosynnema sp. NPDC023658
GGGGCGGTGAGCGTGGCGAACACGCGCGGCTTCTCCGTGACCGAGGTCGGGACACCCTCCGAAGCCCTCGACGCCGACGAACTCACGTGGTTGCGCCGGCTTGCGACGGGCGGCACCGTGGCGCAGGTCGCGGCGCACGCGGGCTACTCGGAACGAGCGATGTACCGCATGCTTAACGGCTTGTACCGCCGGATGGGGGTCGGTAGCCGGCTGGAGGCGATCATCCGTGCGCGGGAGTCCGGTTGGCTCTGACGAGTGCTCACCGACCGTCCAGAACGTCGAGCACCGGGTGGAGGGCGTCACCCAGGTCGAGTTGTTCCAGCATCAACCGCATCCGGTCGGCCAGAACGTGTGCTCGGCTCCGGAGCTTGCCCGCCGAGCGGAACGCCTCGACCGCACCGCCCAGGTCGGCCCCGCCGCCGAGGTGCAGACCGCAGAGGGCATAACCCTTGAGGTCGTGTGCGGCGAAGTCCTCCTTGTCCGTCAGGACGCGAGCCGTAGTCTCGTTGACGAGGAGCCTGAACCGGCTGTCCGCGCTGGCGCGGTCACCCTGTTGGTGAGCGGCCAACGCCCACAACGCCAGCACGATCAGCGACTGACCGGGGATGCGGTGGTGCGCGGCCAGGTCGATCTCGCGCCACGCATCCGGCCGCGAGCCCAGGCGCAGATAGGCGAAGGCCAGCGTGGTCCGCGCCTGCAGTAACACGACCGAGTCCTGGTGCCGCATTGCGAGGTCCACGGCCCGCAGTGCCAGATCCTCGGCCAAGCCCAGTTCCCCGCGGTCGAGGTGCAGGTCCGCGAGCCCGCCCAGGCACGCGCCGCGGAGCCGGTCGTCGGGTCGGCTGTCCTCGATGGCCCGGGCGCGGGTGACGAAGCCTTCCGCCTCGGCGTCACGGCCCAGTTCCCCCTGCCAGCGCGCTACCTCCAGCGCAATGACGATGCTGCGCAGCGCCGCATCGGTCCGCGCGTCAGGCGTGTCGGGGAAGTCGTCTCGCGCGTACTGTGTGAGCACCTCCACGCCCTGCCGGATCGCCTCCTCGTGCCGCCCCTTGCGCCGCAGGCACTTCGCGATTCCTTCACGCGAGATGGCCAGGACCTCGGGGTGGTCACCACGCAACGCCTGGTCAAGAACGTGTTCGTACCTGCCCAACGCCAGGTCTGTCTCACCCTGCTGCCAGTACATGGCGGCGAAGGTGCAGTTCAGCTTCATCGCGCGCACGTCGTCCTCCCACCCGACGACCTCGCGCAGCGCCCGGCCGAAGACTTCGTCGGCTTCGGGGAACTGGCGGAGTCTGAGGTGGATGTCGGCCAGGGCGTTCAAGTTCTCCAGCTCGTCGTGCTCATCTCCGAGTTTGCTTACGACCGCCCTGCGCTGCTCTAACAGCAGATGGCTGCAGTTCCACCGGCGGAGGAACGAGTCGATCTCCACGATCGACTCGTGGGCCGACGCGTGCTCACCGGCGCACAGGAACGCGTTGAGTTCCGCGATGTGCAGGCGGAGGTCGTCGACGGTGCGCGGTTCGCGGACCTGGAAGGCGCGCAGCGCTCGGGCGGCGGCGTAATACAGCCTGACTCGCTCCGGCTTCGACATCGCGTTCATGATCAAGGTACGGTCGGCCGGTGGTAGGTAGCAGTGGCGGTCAACGCGGTACACGATGCGATCGGTCACCAGTGCCGACAGGGCGCCGAGTGCCTTCGGCTCGTCGCGGAGCAGCGCCAGGACGGCGTCGACCGGCACCGCGGTGTCGAAGGCTGCGACGGTCCGGAGCACTTTGAGTCGAACGTCGCTCCCGAATTCGAGCAGCAGGCGCATCAGCTGACTCGACACGTCCGGGGTACGGTTCTCGGTCAGGAACGACGCGAGCGCGGCGAGGTCGAACCCGGAGTCCGCGACGACGACCGCGTGTGCCAGTTCGGCGTGCCGCGGGTTGCCCCCCATGACCTCGTACAGCTTCGCCCGCATTTCGCGGGTCAGCAACGTGGGATCGAGTCGTCCGCGGTGATCCATGCTCGCCAGGTAGGCGAAGAAGTCCTCCTGCGGCAGGCTGTCGAGCACAACCGCAGACTGCGCCGTAGGCCAGGTCCCGAACGTTGACGACTTCGGTTTTTCCTGCGAGACAAGCAGGACGGTCACCGAGTGACCCTCCTTGGTCGCCAGCATCTCTAGGGCCCGGTCGAGTTGCGGGTCGGCGACCGTGTTGCCATCGCGGCTGAGAAGGTTTTCGGCTGAGTCGATCGCGACGACGACCGGCGAGTCGCCCAGGCGTCGCAGGACTTCTTCCAAGCGCACCAGGGAAGAGCGGCCCGCTGATGTGGACTCGTGGTCTGCACCGCCGTCGAGGTAGTCGATGAGTGTGCCAGTGTCCAGCTTCGTCACGCTGTTCGCCTCGTGCCGCAGGATCCTTGGCGACGTACCGCCCGCCGTCAAATCTCGGATCACCACGTCGAGGAGCTTGGTCTTGCCTACACCCCGCACGCCTCTCAGCACGGAGACGCCCTGCGGACCGGACTGCAGCCGGTTTCGAAGTTCCTGCCGCTCGACCTTGCGATCCCTGATCGGCGTGGGCCCCTCCACCTCCATGGGCGCGGTCTCGGCACGGGACACCGGCATCCTCGGAAGGTCGGCTCGTGGCGGAGGGGGCGCGAGCTGGGTGACAACCGACGCGGCCGCGAGCGATGCCACTTCGAAGCACCACTTCTTGGCTGCGTCCTGGTCCCTGACGTGCAGGTTCCGCCCGAGGTGCACGAGTGCGGCTCCGACCAGGAACAGTTGGCACTGCAGTCGCCAATCGACGCCCCAGCTCTTCTGCGGCGCGGGCGTCGACCGCAGCCGCAGGATGGTGCCGAGCGTCCGGAAGGGCGACAACAGGGCCGGGTGTCCTTCCTCGTCCGGGTGTACCAGGACCCGCGCGAGTGGAGAGTGCGAGTCCGGCCCCAAACGGTCGAAGCCGTCGAGGGCCAAGGCCACGAGCAGGTGCATCGGGTCCCGGGCCAGCGGAGCTGACGGCGAGTACCGGTCGTAGTCGATCAGGACGAACGACTCCGGGTCGACCGCACCCTGCATGTTCAGCAGAATGTTGCGGCCGCTCAAGTCACCGTGGGCGTGGCCGATCAGCAGATCTTGGACGGCGCGGCCCGCGTCGGTGCCGTCGAGCAGCGCGAAGGGGTTGTAAGGCACCGATGGGCCGTCGTCGAGTCTTACGGGACGCGCGTCGCCGTCCACTGGGATGTCGTGACCACGAGCCCACTCTCGTGCCGCTTCCAACCGCCTGCGCACGACCTCGTGCAGCAATTGGCCGACGGTCGGCGCGGGGGCCGGGATCGACCACTTCCCACGGTTCCAGCCGTTGACCACGGAGTCGATGATCACGCCGCAGTGCTCGGCGAAGTCTTCGCGATCGCGCAGTTCGGTCAGCGGGCCGAAGTGCCCTAGGTCGCCCGCGACGCGCTGGAGGATGCCTCGCGCACCACCTTCGAGGAACATCTTCTGCGGACGGGGCTCCGCCAAGTGTGGGCGGAACGTCCCGGACTGGTCCCAGGCGACGTCGACGTTGTTGGCCCTCCTGTCGCCGTCCTCGGTGAGGAACTTCAAGACCATCGGTTCGGCGCTACTACCGTCGCGCGCGACATACAACACCCGGCTGACCGGCTCGCCGCTGCGCCCGTCGACGAACCAGCTACGAAACCTGACGGTGAAGTGCTGGTCATCCCGGAACCACGCCTGCACCGCGTCGTGCAGGTCCGCCGGTAAGCCCTCGAAACCCCCTTCGGCCAACTCCCCCATGCCTCCTCCTCGACCTTGACCGAGCCCGATGCCGGGAATCTAGACTCCCCAGATGATCAAATGAATCCGCCTCGTGGGTGTGAAGAGGGGAGGACGTGGTGGACGGCGAGATGTCCGACGCGGCCAAAGCCAGGAAAGACCTGCTCTGGGGGATGTACTCGGACCTGCGGACGCACGCCCGGCACGCCGAGACCCTGCGCTCCAACGTCGTGAACTTCATGATCGTGGTCGCGTCGGTCCTGATCGCGGTCATCGGCAACGACGGAAACGTCACCCGGAAGGACCTACCGCTCGGCCTGGCCCTGCTGCTCATCGGCCCGCTCGGGCTCATGTTCGCGGCTTCGTACACCGAGTTGTACGAGCGGAACCGCCGTCGTGCGGTCCAGGTCCGCACCGCCTTGGACGAGGAGTTCCTGGCCGCCGACGGGCCGACCATCGCCAGTCTGCTCACCGTCGCCGACGACAACCACGAGACCGGTCCCCTGTACCGGTGGAGCAGGCGGCTGACGGGCAGCACGCGCCGCTTCTGGTACATCCTCCCGGGCCTAGTCACGTTGGCGGGCGTCGCCTTAGTCATCGTGGCGTGGTGAATACTTCTCCCGTGGTCCACTCCCGTGTGACGGCACGCCTCGGCATCAACCCGTGATCAACACAACGTTGCCCCGCCGAAGCGGTCGAACAGCGGCTCAAGCAATCGCGGCGCGCAACCTGCCTGTAGATGCGTTACGATCTTCAACAACCCGAAGTCGTGATACTGCCGCAGTGATGTCCTTGCTGACCATCCCGGGGTCGGTTGACGGTCGACAGTGGTACGGACCCTGAGATGAACCTTACTTCCGCGATCCGGTGCCCTCCTCGTCGGATCGACATCCTCCCGGCAAGCCCAGCCCTCTGGCCACGGCCTGTAGGGTGCCATTAGTCGGCCACGGGGCCTGACCTGCGGTTAGGCGGCTGTAGGTTCGTACTCGTTGATCAGTTTGCCGAGGACTGGTCGGCGACGTATCGACGTGCGGCTCGGCTCTGCTGCTGGCTTGTGCGGTCGTGGTGGTGGGTTGCAGGGCTTGGCGTGGGCGGCGGTGGTTGTAGTGGGTCGCGTATCGGTTCAGCACTGTCCGCAGGTGGTGTTGGTTGATGATGAGCAGTCGGTCGGTGGCTTCGCGTCTGACGGTGCCGACGAACCGTTCGGCGTGGGCGTTGGCTTGCGGACATCGCGGTGGGATTTTCACGACTTCGATACCAGCGTCGGCGAGGACGGCGTCGAACGAGGTGGTGAATTGGCCTGCCTGTGTACCGCTCAAAAAGTCATCGCTGCTGGTCAGGCGGGATGTCTGTACTCGTTGATGAGGCCGCCGAGGATGCGGGTGCGGAGCACTCTGCGGGGCGTCGAGGTCGTGCGCCGTGGCGGGGTGCTGCTGGGCTTCGGGTGGTAGTTGGTGGCGGGCCTGGTGGGGTAGGTGTTGGTTGTAGTGGTCTTCGTAGGCTTTGAAGACTTGTCGTGCGTGGTTCTTTCCCGTGATGAGGATGTGGTCGAGGAGTTCGCGTCGGATGGTGCCGATGACCCGTTCGCAGTGGGCGTTCATCCTGTGGGGTGCCAATAGTCGGCCACACGGTTTGACCTGCGGTTGGGCGGCAGTGGGTTCGTACTCGTTGATCAGACGCCGAGGATTGGTCGGCGACGTATCGACGTGCAGTTCGGCGCTACTGGTGGCCTGTCGGATCGTGGTGGTGCGAGCTGGTGTGCTCGGTGTGGTCGGCGGTGGTTGTAGTGGGATGCGTAGTGCTGCAGCACTGTCCGTAGGTGGTGTTCGTTGATGATGAGCAGTCGGTCGGTGACTTCGTGTCGGGCGGTCTCGACGAATCGCTCGGCGTGGGCGTTGGCTCGCGGGCACCGTGGTGGGATCTTCACGACCTGGATGCCGGTGGCCGAGAGGGCCGCGTCGAACGAGGTGGTGAACCGGCCTGCCCGGTCGCGGATGAGGAACCGGAAGCTGTCGGCTCGGTCGTCGAGGTCCATGAGCAGGTTGCGGGCTTGTTGGGTTGTCCATGCCCCGTTGGGGTTGGTGGTGGTGCGGAGGATGTGGACGTAGCGGGTGGCGACTTCCATCACGAAGAAGACGTAGATCCGTTTGAGGGTGACGGCGCAGTCGGCGTGGAGGAAGTCGCAGGCCATCAGGCTCGTGGCCTGGGCGCGGAGGAATCGTCGCCATGACAGGTCGGTGTCACGCTGGGGTGTGGGCGGTATTCGCAGGCGCTGGAGCACGCGGCGAACCGTTGAGGCGGTTACCCGGTGGCCGAGCTTGAGCAGTTCGCCCTGGATCCGGCGGTAGCCCCAGCCGGTGTTCTCCCGCGCCATGCGCTCGATCAACGTCATGAGGGTGTCGTCGACCGGCAGTCGGCCGGTGCGATGGGGATGGGTCCACTTCCTCGCGATCAGGCGTCGATGCCATCGCAGGATGGTTCCCGGTGTCACCAACCGGTGCTCGCGCAGCCGTCGGGGGAGTCGGCGAACCAACGCGGCGAGCACCGCACGATCGGCTCACTCCAGCCGCGGACCGGGGTTGGTTCGTCGCAGCACGGCGACCTCATGCCGCAGTACCGGCAGTTCGACGTCCTTGGCCGCGGAGGACCGGCCGAGCAGGACCAACCAGCCACCGAGCCGGATGAAGGTCAGGTACAGCAGTCGTAACGCCACACCTCATGATCATGCCCGGGAGGTCCAGCGCGCGCGATCGTCGCAGCTCAACATGCCAGTGCAGAGTTCTGGCACCCCACAGGGCGGCGTCCGGAACAGTCAGCGCAGCCGAACGCCCGCCGTCCTTGCAGTCGCGGGGATCGGCTTGTCCGCATCTTTACGGTGTCTCGGTCGGCGGTGGGTCTGATGGTGTGCGGGGTGGATGACCGGTCGGGCGAGCGGGATCGGACCGATGAACGTGGTGGACACGGGTGCTGACGGTGCCTCGGGAGACGGGGGAGTCCCGGCCGGAGTGGATCAGCGCGCGGTCGCGGCGGGCGGCGGGGTGGTCGTCCAAGCGGGCGGGAACGCGACGGTCACGGTCGAGCAGACGGTGCGGAGGGTGCTGCCACGCCAGTTACCCGCGGCACCCGGGGTGTTCGCCGGTCGGGTGGCGGAGCTGGCCGCGTTGGACCGCGCTGCGGGCGTCGGGGCACCGGACGGCGTGGCGGCGTCCGGGGCGGTGATGATCTCGGCGATCGGAGGGGCAGGTGGGGTCGGCAAGACCTGGCTGGCCCTGACGTGGGCGCATCGCAACTTGCACCGGTTCCCCGACGGGCAGCTGTTCGTCGACCTGCACGGCTTCAGTCCCACCGGACGGCCGATCTCGCCGGCGGAGGCGTTGCGCGGCTTGCTCGACGCTCTCGGCGTCGCCCCCGACCATGTCCCGAGCGGGCCGGATGCGCAGGCCGCGCTGTACCGCGGCCTGATCGCGGGCAGACGGATGTTGGTGGTGCTGGACAACGCCGCGACCGCCGAGCAGGTCGTGCCGCTGCTGCCGGGCAGTCCGACCTGCACTGTGCTGGTCACCGGCCGCACCACGCTGGCTTCCCTGATCGACCGGTACGGCGCCCGCCACCTGGCCCTCGACGTGCTCCACCACGGCGAGGCCCGGGACCTGCTGGCCCGGCGTCTGGACGAGCGCCGCGTGGCCGCCGAACTCGAGGTGACCGACGAACTGATCAGGCTGTGCGGGCGACACCCCCTCGCGCTGGCGATCACGGCCCGCCACGCCGCCACCCGCCCCGGCATCCCCCTGGCCGAGTTCGCCGCCGAACTGCGCGAGCTGGGTCTACAAGCGCTCGACCACGACACCGATCCTGCCGCCAGCCTGCCGGCGGTGCTGTCCTGGTCCCTGCGCCAGCTCACCGAACAGCAGCGACTGGTGTTCGCGCTGCTCGGCATCATCCCCGGCCCGGACATCGACCTGTCGGCCGCGGCCGCCCTCGCAGGCCTGTCCGAGTCGCGGACGCGCAAAGCCCTGCGCGTGCTGGAGGAGCACAGCCTGCTCGACCGGTACGAAGGTGGCCGTCACCGAATGCACGACCTGGTCCGCGCCTACGCCGCCACCACTGCCGAACGAGTTCTGCCAGCAGGCGCCGGCGAAACGGCGCTGCGACGGGTGGTCGACTTCTACCTGCACACCGCTCACGCCGCCGATCGCTTGCTCAACCCCCACCGCCAACCCCTGCAACCGGCACTACCGGTGGACACCCCGCATCGCCATGAACTGGCGGACGACGCCACGGCGCTGGCCTGGTTCGACGCCGAACACATCAACGTGATCGCCGCCCAGCGCGCCGCCGCCGAGGGCGGTCGGTACCGCACCGTGGCCGACCTCGCGTGGGCGCTGGCCAGCTTCCACGAGCGCAGGGGCTACCTGCACGACCGGGTCGTCGCGTGGCAGACCGTGCTGGACGTCTGCGCGCACCTGCCCCCGGCGATCCGCGTCCGCGCCCACCGCCACCTGGGGCGCGCCCACACCGAGCTGGGGCATCACAACACGGGAATCGAACACCTCGGCCACGCCCTCGCCCAGGCCGAGGGCAGCGACGACACCACCCAACAGGCCCACTGCCACCGTGAACTGGGACGGGCTCTGGGACAAGCCGGCGACGACCGACTCGCACTGCAGTACGCTGTTCGGGCTCTGGAACTCTTCCGCACCCTGGACAATCCGGTCGGGGTCGCCAATGCGCTCAACCAGGCCGGCTGGTGCGC
This sequence comes from Actinosynnema sp. NPDC023658, assembly GCF_040639995.1. Lineage (NCBI taxonomy): Bacteria > Bacillati > Actinomycetota > Actinomycetes > Pseudonocardiales > Pseudonocardiaceae > Actinosynnema > Actinosynnema sp. NPDC023658. The sequence goes on from NZ_JBFAAX010000156.1 coordinate 8,517, forward strand.
AGCGCGCCTCGGCGAGTACGACACCGCCCGCGCCCACTGCCGGGACGCCCTGGTCCTGCACCGCCGACACGACCACCTCTCCGGGACCGCGGCCACACTGGACACCCTCGGCTACGTTGAGCACCGCGACGGGCACCACGACCGGGCCGTCCACCATTACGAACAGGCACTGGAACTGCGTCGGGAACTCGGCAACACCTACCGCTGCGCCGACACCCTGGACCGGCTCGGACACCCCCTCGCCGCCCTCGGCGACCACCGGCGGGCCCGCGCGGTGTGGGAGGAAGCGCTGCGGCTGTACCGGCAACAGGGCCGCGACGACGCCACCCGGGTACAACGTCAACTCGACGACCTCGACGGCCCTCTTGCCAAGTCACCGTTATGAGGGCCCGGCTCTCACATGGATACGGCGGTAGCCCCAGTGGGGTTTTCACGAGCCAGGCGCAGCACCAGGAGTCGGATCGAGCGAATTGTCCGTGGTCGGCCGGGCCGATTGGGGAGGGATCTGGCGGCGTGCTGGTGGGCGAGGAGGTCCCAGTGCCATCTGAGCACCGTCTTCGGACGGACCTGTAGTCGGAGCCGATGAAGCGAGGCGTCTGGGAGGCGACGCAGCAAGGCCGGGAGGAATACCTGGTCGGCGAGGGAGAACCGTCTACGGGCGTCTCTGAGTTGGCGTTCCAGGACCATGATCTGATGCCGTAGCGCCAGGATCCCTGTGCTTGTCCCGGTCGCTTGTAGGTAGCAGGTGCAGCAACGCGAAGGCGTTGGTCACGCCGAGGTAGGCCAGTCGGAGCGGCACAGCCGGTCATCATGCCGTGCTGGTCGACGTCGCAGCGGACGGCGGCCGTGCCGGCGAACGCTCGACTCCCCTTGGGCTTCGTGGTGCGCCCTCTACCTGCATGGATGGGGTTATCGGCAGGCACAGTGTCGCCACGCGGGCCACGGGCAGGAGGATGGTTCTCAAGGCGAGGCTGGGGTGCTCGCAGTCATGGCGCGGTCGAGTTGGTCGAGGACGAACAGCGGTGGAAGGCGCTCCTGTTCCAGACGCAGATGGGTGCCTTGCCTTGTGGTGAGGGCGGCGAGGGTCGCGGGCTCGGCGTCGGTCAGGTTGGGAACCGGTGGGTCGGCGCGTGTGGTGTCGTCGACCGCGAGCGTCTTGTGCGTCTCAAAGGTGATCGGGTCCATCAGCACGGAGAGAAGGCTGGGCAGCAGGGCGCGGGCACGTGACAGCAAGGTCAAACCGGCACGGTCAAGGTCTCCCCAGTGCAGGTGGCGGGCGCCCCTCAGCCACTCGATCTGCTCCAACACGGCCAAGTGGTTGCCGAGCGAGTGGATGATCACGGTCCGGGACAGGTCGGGGACCAGGTAGGCGGACTCCTTGTTCTCCACGATCAAGACGGTGTCGGGGTGCAGGGGCAGGGCGGCGATCTCGGGGCAAGGTGCGCTGAAGTGCCGGAGGCCGCACACCAGTTCACGGTCCGCGGGGTCGGCCAGTATCACGTCGACGTGCACCGGCAGCGCCTTGAGCCCCAGCGGGTCCAAGTCGTCCTGGTGCACCTCCCCGTCTCGTGATTCGTCGACCGCACGTGCCTGCGGGGCGATGTTCAAGCAGGCCAAGACAAGCCGGCGGTTGCGGGCGAGCCACTTGGTGTGCATCCCCACGACGGGCACCTGCCGGATCGTCAGTCCGGAACGCGGGTTCGAGGTGAACCAGACGATGGCGTCGCGCAGCGTCCTGAAGTCCGTCTCCTCCAGATCGACGATCTGCTGGAGGTGGGGACGCAGCCGCTCGGTGACCACGCCACCGGGCAGGATGCGCAGGCTCGCCCACCTGGCGTTCGCCCGTGACCAGTGGTCGGCGAGGTCGTGGTCGAGGGACACGAGGTCGTCGACCGTGGCGAGGTCCAGGTGGGTGAAGACCTCCTGGGCACCGATCAGCGTGCGACGAGAGGCTGAGCGGAGCGTCGCGGCGGGGTGCGCCCTCGCCCAAGTCCGCCAGCCCCGGGCCCACTGATCGACAAGGTCGGCGTTCCGGGCGATCACCTGGGCAGAGGGCGCGGAGAGGGGGAACGACAACCCGATGCTGTGCCCCTGCATCAGCCAGTCGCGCCAGTCGTTGCGGTACCGGGTACGCACGAGGTCGAGCACATGCTCCGGGTTCCTCATCACTGCCCTTCTTCCAGGCTCAACGCCTCGCTCATCGTCATGGGGTAGATGCGAACACGCGAGGGGTCGGCGACGTCGACGTTGATGTAGGCGACCGAGTCGACGTACCCCTCGAACGCGGTCGCCTTCTCCCTCGGCGCACCCACGATCAGCTGGAAACCGAGGGCCTTCAGGGCCGACAGCGCCCGACCGGTGTAGTCGCTGTCGGCCTTGACGAACCCTTCGTCCAAGATGATCGAGGCGTAACTGGGCGGGCCTTCGCGGCCTTCGCCGATGCGGAACCGCAGGGCGGCGCCGAGGATGAACGCGATCAGCTCCTGCCCTTCGCCGCCGCTCATCCCCGAGACGCCGTCGTGGACGACCTTGACCCCGTCGGTACGTGTTTCGATGGCGCGGAAATCGACGTGTTCGCGGGCGTCGAACACGCGCCGCCGCCAGGTGTCCCCGGCCCTCGATCTGTCCTCCAGCTTGGCCAGGTTCTTGCGCAGGCTGGTGAAGGACTTCTCGACTTGCTCGGCCTCCCGTTCGACGTCGATTCCGAGGGTGTTGCCGGTATACCTGGTGATGATCTGGCGGAACTCCTTGAGGTCGCTGCTGGGTCGCTCGACCGGTTCGATGCTCAAGGTGGCGTGCGCGCGGAATGGAACGTGGCGCAGCACGTCGTTGATCGGGGCGAGTCCGCGCCTGATCGACTGTGCGTCGTCGTCGATTTGGACGAGGAGCCCGCGCAGTTGCCGGTTCAATTCCTCGTCGACCTTGGCCAGCCAGGCGTCCTTCGCGCGGGGGAGGTCGTCGGTCACGAGCTGGTGGTGGATCGCGAGCAGCGACGGGAGGGAGTCGATCGTCCCGTCGGTCTCGCGTGCGGTCCGGTCGTCGAGGTTCCGGTAGGCGGCGATGCGGGCGAGCACCGCCTCCTCCGACTTCCTGCGGTCGTCCATGTGCCGCTCGACCTGGTCTCGCAGGTGTGCGACGGCCGCCGTCAGGGTTTCGGCGACGTGCCCGGCGTCGACCGGGTTGGTGAACGGGGTGGCGGCGAGTGCAGCGCGTTCCCCGGCGGTCAGCGGTGCCGCCGCGTCGATCACGTCCTTCGCCCGGTCCTCGACGGTGCACAGGTCGCCCCATGCCTTGTCGAGTTGCGACTGCTCTTCCTTGATCCTCTCAGCCCTTGTCCTCGTTCTGATCGCCTCTTCACGCTGCTTCTTGAGCAGCTTGTCCAGCTCGGCTACCTCCGGGGAGTTGGCTTGGACGAGCTGTGTCTCCAACTCCTCCACCCGCCGGAGGGCCTCCGACGCGTCGATCAGGTCCCAGGCCAGCTCGGCGCGGAGTGCTCGCAGCTCGACCAACCGGTCACGGGCCGAGTTGTACCGGCTGTGGGCGTCCTGCGCCGAGGCGTCGGCGACTTGGATTTCCCGCTGCACCGACTCCAGCTCGTCGGCCAGTTCTTGCAGGAGTCGGCGGTTGTCCCAGCCCGTCCACGGGTATCGCAGGGGGCGATCGTCCTTGACGAACCGGTTCCGCGCTCCGGTGCGCATACCCGTCGGGGTGATCGAACCGCGAGCCCAGAACGGCGGGTGGTCGTTCAACTCGGCGCTAGGGGCTGTTTGGGGTTCGGATCTACCGGCCCTGGGGACTTGACCCCAGATGTTGGACACCAGACACACTTGGATCCTGACGATTCGGGTGGACAGGAGTCCCGTTCAGATGGTGATGAAGCATTACCC